>NZ_JBFTPD010000009.1:0-196110 GCF_056398305.1 Rhizobium sp. 01T444 | reverse complement strand
AGCGCGCCATGGCAGAAAGGCGCCGTTGAGAACACCAACAAACGTATCCGACGCTTCATGCCTGGTGACACGGATCTTGCCAATGTCACCCAGCAACAGCTGACCGAGTTGGCGCATCATCTAAACTCACAGCCTCGCAAATGCCTCGGATACCGGACCCCCGCCGAAGCCTTTGCTGCCTATTTGCGCGAGGGTGGCTGATGCCCTACCCTCCAAGGCGGCCATGATGCACTTGGGTTAGCTTCTCCATGGCTATTTAGTAATGCGACAGTTGGGCCAGTTAGAGATGCGACAGTCTCGCCTCTCGACGACTGGTCAATGCCAATGTCGGGAGCAAGGATGACGATCTTCAGCCTGGTCGAGACCATGAGCGGTCGGAGTCGTCATGTCCTGTTTGATCACTATGTCGCAGAAAGAATTGCATCGCCTCGAACTCATCCAGAAGATCCGTGACGAACGCTTGAGCGTTGTCCAGGCTGCCGAACGGCTCGACCTCAGTCGAAGTCAGGTCCATCGGCTGCTGCAGGCCTATGACCGGGATGGTCCGGCCGGGCTTGTTTCCAAGAAGCGATCACGGCCGAGCAACCGGCGCCATAGCGATGAGTTTCGCAATGCGGCGCTGGACCTGATCCGCGAACGCTATCTGGATTTCGGTCCGACGCTGGCGCGTGAGAAACTGATCGAGCTACACCAGATCTCGGTAGCTAAGGAGACATTGCGGCAATGGATGACCGAGGCCGGCATCTGGGTCTCACGCAGAGAACGCAAGAAGCGGGTTTTCCAGCCACGCGGCCGACGTGATTGCTTTGGCGAACTGGTGCAGATTGACGGTTCGCATCACAGGTGGTTCGAGAACCGTGGTCCCAAATGCGCCCTGCTCGTCTATATCGATGACGCGACTGGCAAGCTGCTGCATCTACGGTTTGCCGGATCGGAGAACACATTTGACTATCTGCACGCGACGAAGGCCTATCTGCAGCAATGGGGCAAGCCGCTAGCGTTCTACAGTGACAAGCATGGCGTTTTCCGCAGTACGCATGCGTCTGAGAAAGACCGGACGAGCGGCCTGACACAGTTCGGTCGAGCGCTTTATGAGCTGAACATCGACATTATCTGTGCCAATACCCCGCAGGCCAAAGGCCGGGTGGAGCGCGCCAATCAGACATTGCAGGATCGGCTGGTCAAGGAGTTGCGGCTTCGCGGCATTGACACGATCAAGGAAGCCAACGCCTATGTGCCTGAGTTCATTACGGATTTCAACGCGCGTTTTGGCAAGCAGCCGCGTAATCCGAAGGACATGCACCGGCCGTTGGCCGATCACGAGAACCTCGACGGCGCCATGTGCCGCAAGGAGGTCCGCACGCTGTCGCAGGCCCTGACGCTGCGTTACGACAAGGTCTTGTTCATTCTCGATCCGACTGATCTTTCCAGGTCTCTGGCGGGTAAGAGGGTTGTTGTCTGCGACTATCCGGACGGGCGTCTCGAGATCATGCACGAGAGCTTTGCCCTGCCCTACAGAACCTTTGACACGTTACGCTCCGTGCATCGCGCCGAGGTCGTCGATAACAAGCGGCTGGACGACATGCTGTCTGTTGTCGCCGAGCTGCAGGCTGGGCGGGAGCAGCAGCGCAGCAAGGGCGGACCACGGCGAACTGGGCAGACGGACCATATGTTCGGCATTCGCGATGGCAGCACGGGGAACGGCTACCAGAAGCGTGGACGCAAGCCGAGAACGGATTACATGAACGATCCGCTGGTGATCGAACGGCGGGAGAAAGCGTTATTGAGGCAGCCGGCTGCGGAATAAAGGGCGTCAATGCACGCCGATATCGCTCTGCGTATCTGACTCCAATTGCAGGCAGGCGGACCAAAGCGGCGTCTTGTGGAAGGCTCCGTCTTGAAGAAGCGTGAGCCCTTCTCGTGCCTCATAAAGCAGGCCCAGCCAGCACAGGCGTCGCAGGACGCCATATTGGAGATCGGATTTGAGCTCCCAGGCTTCCAGGGTCATTTCGGTAGCGGACAGAGGTGCCATGTCTGGATAGAGGGTCTTCAGGACGTCCAATGGCGTGCAGCCTTCTCTCGCCTTGATGTTGAGAAGATTGAGGAACATGCGCCACCAGCGTAGGCGCGCTTGCACCTGCGCTTCCCGCTCGGTGGCATGGACATACGAATAGAGGTAATCCGTGGCGACCAGATCGAAGAAGGCTTGCGGATTCACCAGAAACTCCCGGCCGCGTCTGGTTGGCAGCAGCACATCCTTTTTCCGGCGAAGCAGCTTCAGATGGCGGGTCATGTCGCGCACGACCCAGAGCGGCGGCATGTCGCTTTCGTTCAGCACTTTGTTCATGCTGTAGAGGTCTTCGGCTGTGAAGTCGGGCCAGAGGAAGTTCACAGCGGCCCAATGTACGAATTTGCGGTTCATGGCGCCGGTCGCCGTCAATCCTATGCCACCCTCACCGTCAGCATAGGCAACGGACAGAAGCATGCCGCGAAGAAGTGGTGACAGCGCGGCGACATCGACGTCACCCTGCAGCTTTATTTCCGGAAGCATCGCGCGACTTTGATCCCTACCCCGCCCCATGCAGGTGCGCGGGAGTATCGGCCGGCGACGGAACAATTGCCACTGAGAAAGCTAAAGCCGAAGGGGTGCCCCTCACCCGCCCCCGCTCCGCCCTTTCAACCCGGCCCAGCCGGCCGGATCGGGGGCTGATCATCAGAGCCAGTGTCGCGTTTCTAACTGGCTGACAATGGCGCAATACTAATCAGCTTTGACATTATGCGGACGTGGGCGCGCGCCGGCTCCAAGTGATATCTTCTAATTATTTCAATTACTTATCGTCGAACGCTCTGGCGTGCCCCTATGCTATCAGCCATTGTCCTTCGCCGACGTCGCGCATGGCGATGATTGTAGCAACGCATCCATCCCGTAAATAGACGTTGATGTGAGATGCAACCTGTCTGATAGTTCGCGCAACGTCACATACTCTCCTCATGCTCACCATCAGAACAGAATGCGCATTAAACATATGAGATTCCCTATTTTTCTTCGTTTCCTGGCAGCGTTAACGCTTGCTGCAGCCTGCACGTCAGGGCTGCCGGCCCACGCGGACAGCCCATCCGCACCATGGCCGCAGACAATCAGCGACCTGCCGGCGGAACCTGGCATCCGCTTCGGCACGCTCGAAAACGGTATGCGGTTTGCGATCATGCGCAACGCCACACCGCCGGGACAGGCCGCGATTCGCTTCCGTATCGGCGCCGGCTCGCTTGATGAGAACGACAATCAGCAAGGGCTGGCGCATTTCCTCGAACATATGGCCTTCAAGGGCTCGACGCATGTTGCCGGTGACGAGATGATCCGCATCCTGCAGCGCAAGGGCCTGGCCTTTGGGCCGGACACCAACGCCAATACCTCCTATGATGAGACCGTCTATGCGCTCGATCTTCCCGAGGTCGATGCGGACACGCTTTCGACCGGCCTGATGCTGATGCGCGAAACGGCGAGCGAGCTGACGCTGGATGCCGGCGCCTTCGACCGCGAGCGCGGCGTCATCCTGTCGGAAGAGCGGCTGCGCGACACACCGCAATATCGCGCCGCAATCGGAGTCACGAACTCCCTGCTCGCTGGCCAGCGCGTGACGATGCGCTCACCGATCGGCAAGATCGACATCATCAGCCATGCGCCTGTCGATCTGCTGCGAGATTTTTACCACACCAACTACCGGCCCGAACGCGCCACATTGATCGTGGTCGGCGATGTCGATCCCGCTGCCATGGAAATCGAAATCAGGCAGCGCTTCAGCGACTGGAAGGCGGCCGCCCCGGCCCCGCAAAAACCCGATCTCGGGCCGTTGAAGCCGAAAAGCGAAAGCGCCGAGGTCATCACGGTCCCCGGCGGCACAACGAATGTTCAGATCGCCTGGACGCGTCCCTATGACACTTCCCCTGACACGTTCGCCAAACGCCGGGCAGAACTGATGGAGGACCTCGGACTTCTGGTGCTGAAGCGCCGTCTGGGTGCCATGGCCAGCAAAGGCAACGCGCCCTTCATTAGCGCCGCCGTCGGCTCCCAGGATCTTTTCGACTCCGCCCGTCTCGTTGTCGTCATGGCGAATTGCGAGCCGGATAAATGGCAGGCGGCGCTCACAGCCATCGATCAGGAACAGCGCCGCTTCCAACAATTCGGGGCCGACCAGGCAGAGGTCGATCGCGAGATCCTCGAATATCGCTCGCTCCTGCAGGCCACTGCGGCAGGCGCCTCGACCCGCACGAGCACCGACGTCGCTTCGATGCTGGCCTCCAGCGTCGATGACAATCAGGTCTTCACCTCGCCAGCGGAAGATCTGTCGATGTTCGAGACCATGACAAAGGGTGTTACGGCTGCCGAGATCAATCAAGTCCTGCAGTATGTCTTCTCCGGTAACGGCCCGCAACTCGTGCTGCAGACTGGGCAATCACCGCAGGGTGGTGCCGACGATGTCAGACAAGCCTATGACGCGTCCCGGGCGGTATCGGTCACGGCTCCATCGAGTGCAGCAGCCGTCGTCTGGCCCTATACCCATTTCGGTGCGCTAGGCGCCGTCGTCGAACGCCGCACGGTCGACGATCTCGGCCTGACAATGGTGCGCTTTGCCAACGGGGTGCGACTCACCGTCAAGCCAACCAAGCTGCGCGCCAACGAGGTGCTGGTGCGCGAGGATATCGGCCGCGGCCGCCTGGACCTGCCGAACGACCGTCCCTTAGCGATCTGGACATCGCCGGCCGTGGTATTATCCGGCACGAAGGCCATGGATTACCAGGACATGCAGAAAGCGCTTGCGGCCAATATCGCCAGCATCGATTTCTCCGTGGACGACAGCTCCTTCCAGTTCGACGGGCGTACGCGGACGGAGGATCTTGCGACGCAGCTGCAGATGATGACGGCTTACACTTCAGATCCCGCTTATCGGCCCGAAGCCTTCAAGCGTGTCCAGCAAGCCTATTTGAATAACCTCGATCAGTATGAGGCAACGCCGGGCGCCATTATCAGCCGCGATTTCGCCGGCCTCGTTCATTCCGGCGACCCGCGCTGGACCTTCCCCGATCGCGCCCAATTGTCAGCCGCGAAGCCGGAAGATTTCGAGGCGCTGTTCGGGGGCCATATTTCCACGGGGCCGATCGATATCACCATCGTCGGCGATATAACGGCGGACGATGCCATCCGCCTGACGGGCGAAACCTTTGGTGCTCTGCCGGCCCGCCCGGACAAGACGTCGAGCGACGACGCAAAGAACGTGCATTTCCCGATGCCCACCGCAACACCCGTCACGCAGACCCACAGCGGCAGGGCCGACAACGCCGCGGCGATTGTCGCCGCCCCCATCGGCGACATGCTCTCGGATATGCAGCGGGGCTTTACCGCGAACGTTGCCGGCCAGATCTTCGAAAACAGGCTGATCGACCAGTTCCGCATTGCCGAAGGCGCGACCTACAGTCCGCAGGGCGATATGGACCTCTCGTGGGAGATTCCCGGTTACGGTTACGCCTATCTCTATGTCGAGACGACACCGGCCAAGATCGACGATTTCTATGCGCTTGTGGACAGGATCGCCACCGATCTCAGGTCAAACGACGTCTCGCCGGACGAACTGGTTCGCGCTCGTGAACCCATTATCGAGACATTGAAGCACCAGCAGCAGAGCAACGAATATTGGATTCAATATCTGCACCGCGCTCAAACGGACCCTCGCCGTCTGGAGCGGATACGCGACAATCTCAGCGGCTACGGCAAAGTCACCGCCGAGGATATCCATCAATTTGCGATGACCTATTTCCGGCCGGATAAATTCTGGAAATTCGAGGTGCTGCCAGCAGCGGTACGATAGGCTTAGGATGCTTTAAGGCCGGATCCCGACGGTGGCCGCGTGCTTCGGGATCCGCTTCCGATTTTGTTTCATCCACACCGCTTAATGCCTGACAATGCCGAGCGGGATTGCCTGCGTAAAAACGTCGAGATCGTTTTGATGGCGGAGCTGCACGCAGCTGGCTAGATGCCCAAACGAATTCACCGGTCTTCGCATGGCATCCGATCATTCTCAGCCCATTCAGGAATATGCGCGCATTGTGCGCGAGAAGAACCTTTTGAAGCTTCGTCTTCTTTCTGTTGACCGGCAGCTTGCCACGGCCAGCGGCGCCTGGAAATCCTATCTGGAGGAGACGCGCCTCTCGGTCATCGAAGCGATGCTTGCGCTTGAGGAAGAGGGCGAAGGCTATCTCTTGCTGATGCGCAAGGACTGCCCGACGTAAGTTCCCTTCAGGCCGAGGCGAAGGGATGCAAGCGCCCTCTCCGCCTCCTCGATCTCCTTGAGCACCAGGCGTTGCTTGCGATGATCCATTCCGCCTCCGGCAAGTGCGGCATCCACCAGTTCGAGCACGTCCGTCGCCTCGACGACCACTCGCGTCGCACCTCTCTGCAGTGACGCGACAGGCTCTGCCTGTTCCACACCGGAAGAGCGCTCCGCTGCGACAAAGATACTTCCCTCGAGGAGATAGGATGCGAGGCGTGGATCGGGCACGACTTCCAGCAGATTCTGGATTTCGTCAGCGGAAAAACACGTTCTGCTGATCAGGCGCGAGTGGAAGGCCGCGTAATTCATCCCCAGGGCAGCGGCGACGACATCCACCGGATAGGCTCTCTCTACAATAAGGATTGTGTAGACGATGTCTGCGAAAGCACGGCCGCGTTGCGTCATGATCGCCCCCAGGCTCTGTTTCTGCAACTATAGCGGAAGTCGCGTCAAAAGGGAGCGGCTGTTTTGATATCGCATCGGTCAGGGCGATGCTAACGCGGCGCCTCGGCGGGAGACACCCCACCTGCCGGGGAAAGGCCACCTGCCTTCGAGTCCGTCAAGGCGGGTGGCCGGACCGCACCTACAGCAGCGACGCTTTGGTCCCGTTTGCTGGTTTCCGCCCGCAAGGCGTCGCTTTCGGAACGGCGCTGGGATCTTTCTGGTCTACTCTGTAACAGGCAACCGCTGCGGGAGGAGCTGCTGGCGCGTTGCCTTGATTCAACGGAGGAGACGGAAATGAGCAAGAACCGTGGCGTCGTCTATTTGCGGCCCGGAAAAGTGGAAGTCCGCGACATCGACGATCCGAAACTCGAGGCGCCGGATGGCCGCCGTATCGAACATGGCGTCATCCTGAAAGTCATCTCCACCAATATCTGCGGTTCGGACCAGCACATGGTCCGCGGCCGCACCACAGCGATGCCTGGCCTCGTGCTGGGACATGAGATCACCGGCGAGATCATCGAAAAAGGCATCGATGTGGAAATGCTCGAGGTCGGGGACATCGTCTCCGTACCTTTCAACGTGGCCTGCGGGCGCTGCCGCTGCTGCAAATCACAGGATACCGGCGTTTGCCTGACGGTTAATCCGTCGCGGGCGGGCGGCGCCTATGGCTATGTCGACATGGGCGGCTGGATCGGCGGCCAGGCTCGTTACGTCACTGTCCCCTATGCCGATTTCAACCTCTTGAAATTCCCCGACCGCGACAAGGCGATGGCCAAGATCCGTGATCTCACCATGCTCTCCGATATCCTGCCAACCGGGTTCCACGGCGCGGTCAGAGCTGGCGTCGGCGTCGGATCGACCGTCTATGTCGCAGGTGCCGGCCCAGTCGGCCTTGCGGCGGCGGCATCCGCCCGCATCCTCGGTGCGGCGGTCGTCATGATCGGTGACTTCAACAAGGACCGCCTCGCCCATGCCAGCCGCGTCGGCTTCGAGGCCATCGATCTCTCGAAGAGCGACCGGCTGGGAGACATGATTGCGCAGGTGGTCGGCACCAATGAAGTGGACAGCGCCATCGATGCTGTCGGCTTCGAAGCGCGTGGACATTCCGGCGGCGAACAGCCGGCGATCGTGCTGAACCAGATGATGGAGATCACCCGCGCCGCCGGCTCCATCGGCATTCCCGGCCTCTATGTCACGGAAGATCCGGGCGCCGTGGACAATGCGGCCAAGCAGGGAAGCCTCTCTCTGCGCTTCGGTCTCGGCTGGGCGAAGGCGCAGTCGTTCCATACGGGCCAGACGCCGGTGCTCAAATATAACCGCCAGCTGATGCAGGCGATTTTGCATGACCGCCTGCCGATTGCCGACATCGTCAATGCGAAGGTGATTTCACTTGAAGACGCCGCCCAAGGCTACGAGAGCTTTGACCAGGGTGCAGCGACAAAGTTCGTTCTCGATCCGCATGGTGCAATTGCCAAGGCGGCGTGATCGATCGTTACGACGTGCCGGGGCTGCAATGCCCCGGCACTCCTTTATGGAAACGCGATCGGCCGCCCCTCCCCTGCACTTTCGCGCGCCGGATGACAATCAACGCCGCTGCACTGTTCGTTCACTACATCGGGCGAAATCGACAAGACTTTGCCCACACTTCCGGCGTCGTCCTCTGATCGAAGGCGCTGAAACGGATATCGACTTTCTGGCCAAGCGTTAGCTGGTCGATATCGCGCGTGTGGCCATCGTCGCCTCGGCGACTACGCCTTCTCGCTTCGGCAGCGAGATCCTCTCCTGACACGCTGAACGGCAAGACGCCCAGGTCCGCATAATATCGGATCCCCGCCGACGCATCGCATCACAATCATATTGCGAGCAATACAATATAGTTAACGCGATCATAACTTTGGCGGATTCTACTGTGAATCAGGCCCTACTTTTGAGCGAATCACTATCCAATCGAAGTAATGCTTTCTACTTCCAGGCGAGGAGGATGAAATGGCCCAAGCTACTAGAATTACAGATGTTATCGATTCATTCGGAATTGATACACATATCGACTATACCGATGGAAAATATTCCAATATCGCGGAAGTTGTTAAAGCTCTGGGCTATCTTGGCCTCGACACAGTTCGCGATCACGCGCCCACCCCTGCCTCCGACCCTTACGGTCAGGGCCACCTTGGGGACGCGGCAGATGCCGGTGTCAAATTCGTTTTCGTCTCCGGGCGGGATGATACCCCCGCTACTGTGGTCCAGCGACTGCATGCCTTCGTGGAAGCGCATCCCGGTTCGATCGTCGGTATCGAAGGCCCGAACGAGGTCAACAACTGGCCGGTCGCCTATAAGGGGCTGTCGGGAGAGGCGGCTGCGCTTGCCTACCAAAAGGATCTGTTCAACGCGGTGAATGCCGATCCACTGTTGAAGGACATTCCGGTTCTCGGCTTTACCGGTTACACGGTTGCCTCTTCCAACGATTACACGACGATCCACACCTATGCGAAAGAGGGCGACCAGCCCTTCTCCTGGCTCTCGCGCGAATCCGGCGACCAGATGCAGGCCGATCCCGGCAAGCCGCTCACCATCACCGAGATCGGCTATCACACGTCGCTGACTGCCGATACCAACGGCGGATGGGAAGGCGTCGACGAGACGACGCAGGCAAAACTGCTTCTCAACACGCTGATGGACGGCGCCTTTCTCGGATCGGAGGGGACCTTCATCTACCAGCTTCTCGATGCCTATTCCGATCCGGGAGGCGCCGATCAGGAAAAGCATTTCGGGCTCTTTCGCCTGGATTATACTCCCAAGCCGGCAGCAATGGCGATCCATAACCTGACGGAAATTCTCGAGGATGACGGCGCGGCGCAGGCGACTTTCAATCCGGGAGCGCTCAATTACACCATCAACGGGCTCCCCTCCACCGCGCGCAGCTATCTGACGGAGAAATCCGACGGAAGCTACCAGATCATCATCTGGAATGAGCCTGATATCTGGAACCAGACGACCGACAAGGCAATCCAGGCAGCGGCGACCAGCGTCACCGTCAATCTGGGCGGAGCTTTCGGGACGGTGCAGGTCTACGATCCGCTGACAGGCGATACACCGGTCAAGAGCTTCAGCGACATATCCTCCCTCAATGTGGATGTCGTCGACCATCCCATCATTATCAACATAGCAGCAAGTGCCGGCGCAGCGCCGGCGCCTGGCCATATCTATGGCGGCACCGGAGACGACACCTTTACGGTCACCTCCCCGACCGACATCGTCGATGAAAGCCGCGGCGGTGGAACCGATACCGTCCTATCGTCGATCAGCTTCAGCCTGGCGGATACCGCCCATGCGATCGGCGCCATCGAGAACCTGACACTGACCGGCAACGCCAACATCAACGCGACTGGCAATGAACTCGCCAACGTTCTCGTGGGCAATTACGGAGCCAACGTGCTGGATGGCGGTGCGGGTGCAGACAGCATGAAGGGCGGAGGTGGCGACGACACTTATATCGTCGATAACACCAATGATGTCGTGATCGAAGCTGGCGGCTCCGGCAGGGATACCGTCAAGTCCTATGTCTCGCTCAGTCTGATGGACAAGGACCATGTGACGGGAACTGTCGAGAACCTGACCCTGTTGGGTGCCGGTAACATCAATGCGACCGGCAACGTCATGAACAACGTTCTCACGGGCAATTCCGGCAACAACAACTTCGATGGCGGCAGAGGCGAAGACCGAATGATAGGCGGCCTCGGCAACGACACGTACAAAGTGGATTCGGCAGGCGACATCGTCGACGAAACAGGCGGCGGTGGCAACGACACCGTCAATGCGTCCATATCCTTCTCTCTGGAGAATGTTCTCGGAACAGTCGAGAATCTGACGCTCACAGGCTCGTCAGCGATCAATGCCACGGGTAACGGCGAAAACAACGTTCTGACCGGCAACATCGCAAGCAACACGCTGTCGGCCGGTGCAGGAAACGACCAGCTCATCGGCGGCAAGGGCAACGATATCCTGAACGGCGGAGCTGGAGCCGACCATTTCGTCTTCGACTTCAAACCCAGCGCTTACAACAACATCGACAGGATCGAGGACTTCTCGGAAAGCGCCGGTGACAAGATCGTGCTCGACCACGAGGTTTTCACAGCCATCGACACAGCGAATTTTTCCGCCGGAAATTTCGTGCTGGGCACAAAGGCTTTGGATTCGAACGACCGCCTGATCTACGACCAGACGACCGGAAAGCTTTACTACGATGCGGACGGCAGCGGGCTTGGCGCGGCCGTACAGATCGCGACGCTCTCCAATCTGGCGGCGCTTCATCACGACGATTTCCTGTTCCTCTAAAATCGGAACCTCGTGTCTTCAAGCGGCGGTCCTATAGGGGCTCCTTTCCGGAGCCCCTTTTTCTTGTCCTTTGCCGGCCCTGCACAACATTGTCCGCAGAGCCATCAGCCGAGCGGAGAGACCATTGCCCTGGACCGCCTATATCATTCACTTTATCGCCGCTTCATTCCTGACCAATGGCGTGCCTCATTTCGTTAATGGCGTCAGCGGCCGGCCTTTCCGCACACCTTTCGTCCGCCTGCAAGGGGCGAAGCTCAGCTCGCCAGTCACCAATGTCATCTGGGGCTGGTTCAATTTCCTCGTCGCCTTCCTGCTCTTTGCCAATATCGGCCCGCTTTATATCGGCACACCGGGCGATACGGTTTTTGTCGCAGCGGGCGTTCTTGTAACCGGCATTCTTCTGGCGCGGATCTTCGGGCGAGACAACGCCTGACAAGTTACTTGCGCATCGCAAGTGCCTTGCATCATGCAAGTGACTTCTGTAGTGACTTGCATCATGCAACGAACAAGCTTCGCCAATTTCAAATGCCCGGCCGCCCGCGCGCTCGACAGCGTCGGTGACTGGTGGAGCATGATGATCCTTCGCGACGCCTTTCACGGGCTGACGCGGTTCGACGAATTTCAAAAGAGCCTCGGCGTCGCGCCGAACATCCTGACGCGGCGACTCGCGCATCTGATCGATGAAGGACTGTTCGAGAAGCGCCTCTACAATGAGCGCCCTGCCCGCTACGAGTATGTGCTGACCGCCAAGGGACGTGATTTCTTCCCCGTTCTGATGGCCCTGTTTTCCTGGGGGCGCCGGCACGCTCCGCAAGAGGATCTTGCCTTCCTGCTGGGTAATGCCGCTTCCGGCGAGGAACGCCAGCCCGTGCTGGTGGATGCAGCCAACGGCGAAGAACTGAAACCCGAAAACACCTGCCTGCTGCCGGGACCGGCCGCTGATGAAGGCGACCGCGAACGGATCGCCCGCATGCGCGCTTATTACCTCGGCATCGACGCCTAGAGCATTTCCATTTTTCTGCGAGACACGGGAATGCTCTATCTCTTTGTTTTTACGCAATTCGGAACGCAAAACTGCTGCGCACTTTTGCCGGAATTGCTTTAGAAAGGACAAATCCATGGAACGCATTGTTGTCACCGGCATGGGACTTGTTTCGCCACTTGGTGTCGGCGTCGAGACGGCATGGAATCGGCTCGTCGCGGGCGGCTCCGGCCTGCGCGTGCTGCCGGAGAATGTGGTCGGCGATCTCGCCGCCAAGGTCGGCGGGGTCGTTCCCTCCATCGAGGAGGACGCCGAAGCGGGTTTCGATCCCGATCGCGCCGTTCCGCCCAAGGACCAGAAGAAGATGGACCGCTTCATCCAGTTCGCGATGGCGGCAACAGACGAAGCTGTGCGCCAGGCCGGCTGGATGCCCGAGGGCGTCGATGCGCGCGAGCGAACGGCGACGATCATCGCCTCCGGCGTCGGCGGCTTTCCGGCGATTGCCGATGCGGTACGCACGGCTGAGACGCGTGGTGTGCGGCGGCTCTCGCCCTTCACCGTGCCTTCCTTCCTCGTCAATCTGGCGGCCGGTCAGGTCAGCATCCGCTACGGCTTCAAGGGGCCGCTCGGGGCGCCGGTAACGGCCTGCGCGGCAAGCGTTCAGGCAATCGGCGATGCGGCGCGGCTGATCCGGTCCGGCGAAGCCGATGTCGCTATTTGCGGCGGCTCGGAAGCCTGCATCGACAAGGTGAGCCTTGGCGGCTTTGCCGCCGCCCGTGCGCTCTCGAGCGGTTTCAACGACAGGCCCGAACTTGCTTCGCGTCCCTTCGATACCGCGCGCGACGGCTTCGTGATGGGCGAAGGGGCCGGCATTCTCGTCATCGAAACGCTTGAGCATGCGCTGGCACGCGGCGCGAGGCCGCTTGCCGAACTCGTCGGCTACGGCACGGCCGCCGACGCCTATCACATGACGGCAGGGCCGGAAGATGGCGATGGCGCCCGCCGGGCGATGGAGGCAGCCTTACGGCAGGCCAGGATCCCGGCTTCCGAGGTCAAGCATCTCAACGCCCATGCGACCTCGACACCAGTCGGCGACAAGGGCGAGACCGCTGCAATCGGTACGGTCTTCGGCCGCGACGGCGGCATTGCCGTCAGCGCCACCAAGTCGGCGACTGGCCATCTTCTGGGTGCTGCCGGCGGGCTTGAAGCCATCTTCACGATCCTTGCGCTGCGCGATCAGATCGCCCCGCCGACGCGTAACCTGGAGATAGCCGATCCGGCAGCCGAAGGCATCGATCTCGTGGGCAAGGTGGCCCGCAAGGTGGCGATGGACTATGCGATCACCAACGGCTTCGGCTTCGGCGGCGTGAATGCCAGCGCCCTCTTTCGCCGCTGGTCCTGACCGGCTCTTTCCTTGCGCGCAAAATAGCCTACACTTCTGCTGATATAGCCGGAGATGATCCCATGCGCGCTTTTTTCGCAGTGCTGGTTCTGTGTGCCGTATCCGTAATGTCAGGCATGGCGGCCCGCGCCGAAGATCCCGTGCAGACAACACAGACGATGATCGAGGAGCAGATCAGGGCATTCCTTAAGGACGATGCGGATACCGCCTATTCCTTCGCCGCGCCCGGCATCAAGGCCATGTATCCCGACAAGAATGTCTTCTTCGCCATGGTGAAGAAGAGCTACGAGCCGGTCTATCATCCCGGCAATTATGCCTTCGGGCGCAGCAGATCGATCGACGACGGCGCAATGATCTATCAGGAAGTCCTGATTTCCGGCCGGGACGGCAAGGATTGGACGGCGATCTATCAGGTCGCTCGTCAGCCTGACGGTAGCTTCAAGATCAACGGCGTGCAGATCGTGCCGAATGCCGACAGCAAGGGCATTTAGTGGATTAAGCATCCCTGCATATTAAAGTTGTGTGAGGTTTCCCCGAAGAGTAGAGAGCCTATATCATTATGTCTGGGGATTGAAACTTAATGCCCACTTCTTTCAAGTATTTGGTCGCTGTCGCGGCGATCGGTTTCGCAGCCATGCCGGGCATTGCTCAGGCGGAATCCTTTTCCAAGCTGACACAGCAAAATTATGCCATCGGCAAACTCACCAAGGGGAAGGTCGGTGGTTATGGCTGGGTCGTCTCGAACGGCAATACACGTTTCTTCTGCCGACTGAATGCCAGCCTGGCGTATGTCAACCAGAAAGAGATGATGAGCATCCTTTCAAGCGGAAGGACCATCAAGCTGGACCGCGCCACGTTTGAGGCATCGATCGGTGGTCCTGATCCGTCTATACCGCAATGGAGCGATCTCCACGCCGGCCGTGTCAAGCCAGCTGACGTCGGGAGCTGTACACCTGTTCGCTGATTGATAACAGCATAGGCGCGTCGTCTCGTTACCAGACGAGAGCCGCAGCAAGGCGGCCCTCGCCGGGATATATCAAACGGGCTCGAGATCGCCCCTCGCCCATTCCTCGATCGTTTCCGCCATGAAATCGGCGAAACGGCCTTCGGCAATCGCCTTGCGGATGCCCTGCATCAGTTCCTGATAGTAGTTCAGATTATGCCAGGAGAGCAGCATGCCGCCGAGTGCCTCGTTGGCGCGCACGAGATGGTGGAGATAGGCGCGCGAATAGTCCCGTGTGGCCGGGCAGTTCGATTGTTCGTCGAGTGGGCGCATGTCTTCGGCGTGGCGGGCGTTGCGGATATTGACCTTGCCGCGTCGGGTGAAGGCCAGGCCATGGCGGCCCGAGCGGGTTGGCATCACGCAGTCGAACATGTCGATACCGCGGGCAACGGATTTCAGGATGTCATCGGGGGTGCCGACGCCCATCAGATAGCGCGGCTTTTCGCCTGGCAGGACCGGAAGCGTCTCTTCGAGCATCTTCAGCATGACGTCCTGCGGCTCGCCGACCGCAAGACCGCCGACGGCGTAGCCCTTGAGGTCGAGTTTGGCGAGTTCCTCGGCTGAGCGGACACGCAGGGCCGGCACGTCGCCACCCTGGACGATACCGAACATGGCCTTGCCCGGCTGGTTGCCGAAGGCAACCTTGCAGCGCTCGGCCCAGCGCAGCGACAACTCCATGGCACGCTCGATTTCCTTGGGCTCGGCCGGCAGCGCCACGCATTCATCGAGCTGCATCTGGATATCGGAGCCGAGCAGCCCCTGGATTTCGATGGAGCGCTCCGGCGACATATGATGCAGGCTGCCGTCGACATGTGACTTGAAGGTGACGCCTTGCTCATCGAGCTTGCGCAGGCCGGAAAGCGACATGACCTGGAAGCCGCCGGAATCCGTCAGGATCGGGTGCTCCCAGCGGATGAGCTTGTGCAGACCGCCGAGGCGGGCGGCGCGTTCGGCCGTCGGGCGCAGCATCAGGTGATAGGTATTGCCGAGGATGATGTCGGCGCCAGTCTCGCGCACCTGGTCGAGATACATGGCCTTGACCGTGCCGACCGTGCCGACGGGCATGAAGGCCGGTGTGCGGATTGTGCCGCGCGGCATGGAAACTTCACCGAGGCGGGCACCGCCATCGGTCTTCTTGAGGGTGAACTGGAAGTTCTCAGTCGTCATCGGTCTTTCCGGAAAAGAAGGCTCGCGTCGCCGTAAGAATAGAAGCGGTAGCCTGTAGAAATGGCATGTTCATAGGCCGTATGCATGGTCTCGAAACCGGTAAAGGCCGAAACCAGCATGAAAAGCGTCGAGCGCGGCAGGTGAAAGTTCGTCATTAGGATATCGACCGCCTTGAAGCGGTAGCCGGGCGTAATGAAGATGCCTGTCGCGCCGGCCCAGGGCTTGATCTCACCGCTCTCCTCTGCAGCGCTCTCGATCAGCCGCAACGAGGTCGTGCCGACGCAGACGATGCGCCCGCCCCTTTGCCGCACGGCATTCAGCCTCGCGGCGATCTCGGCGCTGACATAGCCGCTTTCGAGATGCATCTTGTGATCGTCGGTGTCGTCAGCCTTGACCGGCAGAAAGGTGCCGGCACCAACGTGAAGCGTTACGAAATGCCGTTCGATGCCAGCTTTGACGAGCGCCTCGAACAGATCAGGTGTGAAATGCAGGCCGGCGGTCGGGGCGGCGACGGCGCCCTCCTCCCGCGCATAGATCGTCTGGTAGTCGGCGCGGTCGCGTTCGTCCTCCGGACGCTTGGCGGCGATATAAGGCGGTAGCGGAATATGGCCGACGCTGGCAATCGCTTCGTCCAGTGCAGGGCCGGAGAGATCGAATGCGAGTGTCACCTCACCCGCTTCGCCCTTTTCCTCGACCGTCGCATCGAGCGAGCCGATCATGCAGCTTTCGCCGCCATGGCCGAAGGCGATACGGTCGCCTTCCTTGATACGCTTGCCGGGCTTGGCGAAGGCTTTCCACTTGCTTGCGCCGATGCGCATGTGGAGCGTCGCCGAAACCTGCTGGCCGCCAGCGCCCTCGCGATGACGAATGCCTTCGAGCTGGGCCGGAATGACCTTGGTATCGTTAAAGACCAGCGCGTCGCCTGCCCGCAGGAAGGACGGCAGGTCGGAGACGTGGTGATCGGAAAGAACCGGCTGCGCATTCGGATCGACGACAAGCAGCCGCGCGCTATCGCGCGGCTCGGCGGGCCGCAGCGCTATGCGTTCATCCGGCAGGTCGAAATCGAAGAGGTCTACGCGCATCAAGGTACTTCCAGGCAAAGCGAAACCCGCCCCGCGCTCTCGCGCAAGGGCGGGTTCCTGCAGAAATCACAATCAGACGTCGGCGGCAACCCGCATGGAGACGATCGAATCCGGATCGGAGACGGGCTCGCCCTTCTTGATCTTGTCGATATTGTCCATGCCTTCGATGACCTGGCCCCAGACGGAATACTGCTTGTTCAGCCACGGAGCATCGGTGAAGCAGATGAAGAACTGGGAGTTGGCCGAGTTCGGGCTCTGCGAACGAGCCATCGAGCAGGTACCGCGAACATGCGGCGTTGCGGAGAATTCAGCCTTGAGATCGTCCTTCGAAGAACCGCCCATGCCGGCGCGGCCCGGGTTGAAATTCTCGCCGCCCTTCTTGCCGAACTGCACGTCGCCGGTCTGCGCCATGAAATCGGCGATGACACGGTGGAAAACGACACCGTCATAGGCCTTCTCGCGGGCGAGTTCCTTGATGCGCTTGACATGCTCGGGCGCGACCTGCGGCAGAAGCTGGATGACAACCTTGCCCTTGGTGGTTTCCAGAATGATGGTGTTTTCCGGATCCTTGATCTCGGCCATTGTCGTTCTCCTTCTTGTCTTGAACTTACTTCTTGCCCAGCGTGACCTTGATCATGCGGTCGGGATTGCTGACTTCGCCGTTCTGGCCTTCGCCCTTCTTGATCTTGTCGACGTTTTCCATGCCTGAGACAACCTTGCCGACGACTGTATACTGACCGTTCAGGAACGAGCCGTCCGCGAACATGATGAAGAACTGCGAGTTGGCGGAATTCGGATCCTGGGCGCGCGCCATGCCGACCGTGCCACGGACAAAGGGCGTCTTGGAGAATTCAGCCGGAAGGTCAGGCAGGTCGGAGCCGCCGGTGCCGGCCTGGCTCGCATCGAAGTTCTTTTCCATGTTGCCATACTTCACGTCGCCGGTCTGTGCCATGAAGCCGGGGATGACACGGTGGAACGCGACATTGTCATATTCGCCCTTCTTCACCAGCGCCTCGATCTGCGCCACATGCTTCGGCGCGACGTCAGGCAGAAGCTGGATCACGACCGGGCCGCTCTTCAACTGAATGGTGACATAGTGATCGGCAGCCTGCGCAAAAGCGTCGCCCGCGAAGGAAGCGAGATAGAGCACGCCGGCAAATGCAAGATAGAAGAGTTTCATGTGAGCTCCATTGAGGCGGTATCCGCCTAGGCTTTGCGCTTGGATTTCAGGGCTTGCAAGACGGCCGCCGGCACGAAGGCGCTGACATCGCCGCCCATGGCCGCGATCTGGCGCACTAATGTGGCGGTAATGGGCCGCGAGGCTGTGCCCGCCGGCAGAAAGATGGTCTGGATATCAGGCGCCATCTGCCGGTTCATGCCGGCCATCTGCATTTCATAGTCGAGATCGGTACCGTCGCGCAGGCCGCGGATCAGCAGGCTCGTACCGTGCACCCGTGCGGCGTCAACAACGAGATTGTCGAAGGAGACGACGTCGATATGCGCGCTCTTTTCCGGCAGGACCTCAGCGAGCGACGCACGGATCAGCGCTGCCTTTTCCTCGAAGGAGAAGAGTGGCGCCTTACCAGGATGAATACCGATCGCGACGATCACTTTCTCGGCGACGTTCAGCGCCTGGACCAGCACGTCAACGTGTCCATTGGTGATCGGGTCGAAGGACCCCGGATAGAAAGCTGTGGTCATATCGTCCGGCCGTTTGTTTTCACGCCTTTTGTCATGGAAGGCGGTTTCCCGCAAGTTATTTAGCCGTGCCGCCCGACGCGTCTGAACGATGAATGAACGGGGCGTTCAAGGCCCGCTCAGATGCGATCTGCTTTACTCGGATCATCAACAGAAGCTGCCGGTCCCGGCAGCGTCACTCCCCGGAAAGACCCCGATCATGCTGATCATCCTTATCGCCATAGCCGTTATTTTTTCGGTGTTTGCGGAGCTTTTCTACGGCTACTTCGCAGATCGGCATCAGCTTAGCTGGGTGCGGCCGGAGGTCAATGAACATGCGGCCATCATGCGACAGCTTGGCCGTATGCGTTCTAATCGATTTGAATTCTGAACGGCAGATGAACACGACATTCAAGGTCGCTTCAGATCACGGTTGGTAAATCCCCCGTCAACATCCGGCGGGAACCTTTTAAAGACGGATGCGTTCAAATGATCGACACATACGAGATGCGGAAGCGCGGCAGGAAGGGAATTAAGATGCCTGGCAAGATCACCATGATTAACATGCTCTGGATGGTAATGATTACGGGCATGCTGACTGCCACAATCGCTCTCTATGACAATCAGAAGGTCGATGCCTCCAAGGTCTATGGCCCGTTCGCTTCGGCTCGCTCCGTAAGCGTGCTCGGCCAGTACTGAGGGGCGCGAACGCAACTCCCTACAGAAAGGAACGCCACCATGTTCACGATCCTGACAGTTTTCACAGCACTCATCAGCATCATGTTCATAGTGTCCGTTACTTCGACGATTTCAGCGCTGCGCCGTGAAAGCGAGGAAGTGAAATCGATAAACAAGAAGCATAGCGCTTTTTAAAGCGCCCCGCAGCGCAAGGCATTGAATGCAAGCTGGATGTTCTGCATCCGGCTTTTCTCATGTCGAAGATGCAGGCCGCAGCGCCAGACAGCCGCTCTTTCGCAGCGGCAGAACAAGAAGAGCCCCCTTGCCATAGAGCGCACGCACATAGTCGCTGCGTTCGCTTGTGACGACGGCAAAGCCCCTGCCCCATCGCAGGATGGAGACACCCTCGGGCAATGCGCCGGGTTCGATGCTGCCGGCGGGAAAGACTATAGCAGCCGGCGCCTCACCCGTTGCCGCGAAGACCACAGCAAACAGCGCGAAGACTGCGGCAACGACCGCAATCGCAGTGCCTGTCCTGCGTACCAAGCGCCTGATCAAAGAGCCACCCTCCGATGTTTCAGAAATCGAATATATGTTCGAGGCCTGGATCGGCAATTGGCCGGTCTTTGAGCAGAGGCGCGAGATCAGCCATCTTGACCGACAGAAGCAGGCGGTCGCTGTCAAAACCGGTGCGAGGCAGGCGCGCGATCACCTCACCGGGCAGATTGCCCTGCTCCATCCCTGAAGACATGGTCAGCGACACCATGATCTCGTCATTG
The DNA here is from genome assembly GCF_056398305.1 of Rhizobium sp. 01T444. Taxonomy (NCBI): domain Bacteria; kingdom Pseudomonadati; phylum Pseudomonadota; class Alphaproteobacteria; order Hyphomicrobiales; family Rhizobiaceae; genus Rhizobium; species Rhizobium sp. 01T444. The sequence continues at coordinate 176,235 of NZ_JBFTPD010000009.1, read as the reverse complement.
CCGGCAATCTCGCGGATTGTACCGCCTGCCTTGGCGATCTCCGCGAGAATATGGGTGAAGCGGTCGTAGCGCGGCGTTTCGATCAGCACACCATCGGCACTTTCCGAAATGACCGATACATCGGGAATTGCCGAAAGCGTGGTAGCCGGCAGGCCCGATACGACTGATCGGATCGTCAGCTTCGCCTCACCGGTTGCTGCAACAGCGCTGGCGATCATGCCGGCATAGGCGATCTTTGCACGCCACTCGCCGCCGAGCGCCAATCGGCGCTCCCAGCCACGTAGCGGCTCTTCCACCGGTGCGGCCCAAAGCCTGTCGATCCAGGGCTGGAACGGATATTTGTACCATGGGGTCTGGCGCAGAAAGCCGGCATAATCGATCGCCATATCGCGGGCGACGATATCCTGCGGCGTCTTTTCGCTGCCGCGCCAGAGCGCAAAGACCCGGCCGATCGTTTCCTCATAGGCCGCCTTGAGACCCATTTCGAGCGTGAAGCTGACACCGATGGTCGCGATCATCATTCGCGTCTCGCTGTCGGCGCCGCCGTGGCGATCGGCAATACGGGTCAGCGCACAGTCTGCGACCCAGAAATCCTTGACGCTGGAGAAATAATTGAAGCCATATTCGTCGCCCGTCTTCAGGGTTTCGGCGAGGCCGTCATAGGCATAGACGATATGCCACTCCGGATAGGTGAGATAGGTATTGGCCTCCTGCCGGCGGAATTCGGGATCCGATATCAGCGGCTTGTAGCTGTCGGGTTCGGAATCGGCATGGCAGAAGGTCTCGACGTAGGCAGCCGGGCTGAGCACCAGCAGGACGGCGACCACGAGAACCGCCAGGAGCCAGCCGATGATTTTCAGAAGGCGCCGCATCACGGGGCCTCGCGGCGGAAGATATAGCTGGATGCGATTCCCACACCGCCAAGAAAGAGATGCGGCAGGTTGGCGAGTATCTTGAATGTAAAGGAGAGATCCTGAATGCCGTAGTTGACGATGCCGAGATCAAGGTAACCCGACCCAGTGATCAGTCCAAGCAGACCATCGCTGAAATAGAGCAGACCGAAATAGAAAAGAAAGTTTCGGGATGCGCGGGCCGACAGGAAGGCTGCGATGCCGGCCAAGGCAGCCGAGGCCAGGTGCAGGCTGTCGTCATAGATATCGAGCGCAAAGATGCCGAATGCGCGCCCCTCCGCATCCGTCAGTCCCGGAATGTAATTCAATGTGGCTGCAAAGAGCAGAGCCACTGTATAAAGCGCAGCAATCAGCCGAAGCCTGGACATCATGCTCTCCCTAGAGGCTTCCGAGATAGCGATCCCAGAAATGATTGCGGAAGGTAAGGCCGGGATCCAGCTGACGCTTGGCCGCTGCATATTCCCCAGCGCGGGGATAGGCGCGGGTAAACTGATCCAATCGAGCATGCGGCCGATACGGCAGATAGTAGTTGCCGCCGATTGCGAGCACGCGCTCGATAAGCGCTTCCGTCATGCGCTGCATGTCGGCCTCGCCCCTGACCGTCTTTTCCTGCGAGAAGAGCATGACCGCGGCAATGCGGGGTTCCGCGGCGTAAGCCAACACACTGTCACGATCAGTATCGACATAGCGCAGCGTGATGTTGAAGAGCTGTTGATAGGAAGCCGGAATGACATCCTGGCAGGCTGCAACGAAATCAGCGAAGCGGGACGGTGAGACGAAATATTCATGCAGGATATCCGTGCGGGACGGATCCCGGTCATCGAGCGTGACGACGGGTTCGTTCATCAGGCTGTTGCGCGTCGCCTGCGCCGCAAGCGATGGATTGATGACAGCCTCGGTCCACCAGCGAAGATGTTTGGCCGTATCCGAACCGAGCTGCGCCCGGAAGATTTCACGAGACACGTGGCTGATGAAACCGGAACCGGAGGCCGGAGGTATTTTCGTCTGGTCCGGAGCGGCGCGATAGGTGATCAGCAGCGCCTCTTCAAAGAAACGATCAAGCGAAACATCCATTCGGCCATAGGCCATGTTGATCGCGCTATCGCTCGCCAGAACTTCGGCAAAGCGCCGTCCGAGATCCTCGCCCGCCAGATGCTCGAAGGTCGGCTCAAGGAGCACATTCGGCACCATGTCGAGCTCAAGCTCGGTGATGACACCGAAAAGGCCGTATCCGCCCATGGCATGGTTGAAGAGCTCCGCATTCTCCGTGCGTGAGCAGGTCAGCAGATTGCCGTCCACCGTCATCAACCTGATGGAACGGACGGTGCTGCCGCAAGCACTGAATGGAACGGGCCAGCCATGGGCATTGACCGAAAAGGTGCTGGCAACGCCGAAGTCGTTGTTGGACTGCATGACGGCGGGCGAAAAGCCGATGCTATCGAGCTTGGAAATGATCGTCGACCAACGTGCGCCGGCAGCGACACGGTAGGTCTTGGCGGCTGTATCTGCCTCCAGCCAATCCTGATCGAGCGTCAGTGCCGTACCATTCTCGACAAGGCTCTGGCCGCCCATCGAATGGCGCGCGGCGCTGGCGATGAAGGGCCTGTTTGCCTTGACGGCTTCAGCGAGCGCCGCGCGCAACCGGCCGATCATGGCCTCCTGCGGCGGCTCCTTGACGGTCAGATGTGCCGCAACCGGGGTCGGTGTCAGTTCTCCGGCATCATTGAGAATGGTCGCGCCATCTTCAATGCGAAGTTCCGCTGGAAAGGCTGGCCCGGGATCGCTTTGCGGCTGAAGCAAAAAACGCCCCGCCGCCACACCGGCTGCGGCCGAAATGCCGGCCAGCACCCCTCGCCTTGTCCACCTGCCCACAACATTCCCCCCTCCGGATGAATCGGCAAGCTCTTCATAGCGCAATAAAAAACCGGGCGGCAGGGGCCGCCCGGTCCGCAATGAGAAAGTGGTGAATTATTCAGCCGATGGGGTTTCGTCGGCTTCGCCCGCTGCAGGAGCTTCGCCTTCGGAAACCACGGCTTCGTCACCGTTTTCCGTCGTCTCTTCTTCTTCCGGCTCGCTGATGCGCTCGACCGAGACGACCTTCTCATCCTTGGCAGTGGAGAAGATTGTCACGCCCTTCGTCGCGCGGCTGGCGATACGGATGCCGCCTACCGGAACGCGGATCAGCTGACCGCCATCCGAGACGAGCATGATCTGATCGCCATCGTCGATCGGGAAGGCGGCGACCAGTTCGCCGATTTCGCCGGTTTTCGACGTATCGGTGGCGCGGATACCCTTGCCGCCCCGGCCAGAGATGCGGAAATCGTAGGAGGACGAGCGCTTGCCGAAGCCCTTTTCCGAAACCGTCAACACGAACTGTTCGCGTGCCTTCAGCTCTTCGTAGCGCTCGTCAGAGAGCTGTCCCTCTTCGGTGACTTCCTCGCCGACCAGAGCGATATCCTCTTCATCCACGCCCGTCGCACGCCGTTCGGCGGCGGAACGCTTGAGGTAAGCTGCGCGTTCCCACGGCTCGGCATCGACATGGCCGACGATCGTCATCGAGATGATGCTGTCGCCACTGCCGAGATTGATGCCGCGCACACCGATCGAGTTGCGGCCGGCAAAGACGCGGACGTCATCGACCGGGAAGCGGATGCACTGGCCGAGCGCTGTCGTCAGCAGAACGTCGTCCTGATCCGTGCAGGTCTCAACAGAGAGGATTTCATCGCCCTCCTCGTCAAGCTTCATGGCAATCTTGCCGTTGCGGTTCACCTGGACGAAGTCCGACAGCTTGTTGCGACGGACCGTGCCCCGTGTCGTCGAGAACATGACGTCGAGGTTGTCCCAGCTATCCTCGTCCTCAGGCAGCGGCAGGATGGTGGTTATGCGTTCGCCGGATTCCAGCGGCAGCATATTGATCAACGCCTTGCCGCGCGAGGTCGGGGTGCCGATCGGCAGGCGCCAGACCTTTTCCTTGTAGACGATGCCGCGCGAGGAGAAGAACAGAACCGGCGTGTGAGTATTGACCACGAATAGCCGGCTAACAAAATCTTCATCGCGGGTAGTCATGCCCGAACGGCCCTTGCCGCCGCGGCGCTGCGCTCGGTAGGTCGCCAGCGGCACGCGCTTGATATAGCCGAGGTGTGAGACTGTCACGACCATGTCTTCGCGGGCGATGAGATCCTCATCGTCCATCTCAAGGCCGCCATCGATGATCTCGGTGCGACGCGGTGTGCCGAACTCGTCACGGACAGAGGTCAGCTCGTCCTTGACGATCGTCTGGATGCGCACGCGCGACGACAGGATATCGAGGTAGTCCTTGATTTCCTCGCCTATCTTATTGAGTTCGTCGCCGATTTCGTCGCGGCCAAGAGCCGTCAGGCGGGCCAGACGGAGTTCGAGGATCGCGCGAGCCTGCTCTTCCGAGAGATTGTAGGTCAGATCCTCGTTGATGCGATGACGCGGATCGTCGATGAGACGGATCAGGCTTTCGACGTCCTCCGCCGGCCAGCGGCGGGTCATTAGTTCTTCGCGGGCGGACTGCGGGTCCGGAGCCTGACGGATAACGCGGATGACTTCGTCGATATTGGCGACGGCGATTGCGAGACCCACCAAGACGTGGGCGCGCTCACGCGCCTTGCGAAGCAGGAACTTCGTTCTCCGGCTAACGACCTCCTCACGGAAGGAGACGAAAGCGCGGAGCATGTCGAGCAGCGTCAGCTGTTCCGGCTTGCCGCCGTTCAGCGCCACCATGTTGCAGCCGAAGGAGGTCTGCAGCGGCGTGTAGCGGTAGAGCTGGTTCAAGATCACGTCGGCATTGGCGTCGCGCTTCAACTCGACGACGACGCGGTAGCCCTGACGGTCGGATTCGTCGCGCAGATCGGAGATGCCTTCGATGCGCTTCTCGCGCACCAGTTCGGCCATCTTCTCGATCATTGTCGCCTTGTTCACCTGATAGGGAATTTCGGTGATGATGATCTGTTCGCGATCGCCGCGCATCGGCTCGATGGTTGCAACACCGCGCATGATGACCGAACCACGGCCGGTTTCATAGGCCGAGCGAATACCGGCGCGGCCGAGGATCTTGGCGCCGGTCGGGAAATCCGGACCGGGAATGATCTGCATCAGCTCCGGCAGTTCGATTGCCGGATCATTGATCAGCGCGATGCAGGCGTCGATGACTTCAGACAGGTTATGCGGCGGGATATTCGTCGCCATGCCGACGGCGATGCCGCCTGCGCCGTTGACCAGCAGGTTCGGGAACTTGGCAGGCACTACGACCGGCTCTGACAGCGTGCCGTCATAGTTGTCGCGGAAGTCGACCGTTTCCTTATCAAGGTCGTCGAGCAGCGAATGGGCGGCCTTCTGCAGGCGGCATTCGGTGTAACGTTCGGCCGCCGGCGGGTCACCGTCGACCGAGCCGAAATTGCCCTGGCCGTCGATCAGCGGCAGCCTCAACGACCAATGCTGCGCCATGCGGGCGAGCGCGTCATAAATCGCGGCATTGCCGTGCGGATGGTATTTACCCATCACGTCCCCGGTAACGCGGGCGCATTTGACGTATTTCTTGTTCCAGTCGATGCCGAGCTCGGACATGCCGTAAAGGATGCGCCGATGCACGGGCTTCAGGCCATCGCGCACGTCGGGCAGCGCACGCGACACGATCACGCTCATGGCGTAATCGAGATACGACCGCTGCATTTCCTCCATAATGGAGATGGGCTCGATGCCTGGCGGGAGCTTCCCGCCGCCGGGGGGTGTTTGCTCAGTCAAAACGGTTCACGTTCTCTTCTAGAATCACTCGAAGATTTATAGCGGAAAGCCTGTTCCCACGCCAATTTGGCCAGGGGTTTTGAACAGGCTTTTGCGTTCGAAAGAGGGCAAATCATGGTATTTGCCCATGGCAGGGAGACAATCAGCGATCATGCATTTGCCAAATCGGAATCGGCACAGCACAATCATGAAAAACAAGCATCTATATGGGGTTTTGGAGAAGCGATGGCAAGCGCCGACCAACTGATCAACGCGTTCACGACGCTTCTCGTCACCATCGATCCGCCGGGACTTGCCCCGCTCTTTCTCGGCCTCACCGTCGGCATGAGCCGCCCGGAGCGAAAGCAGGTGGCGCTGCGCGGTGTGACGATCGCTTTCATCATCCTTGCCGTTTTCGCCCTGTTCGGCTCCAGCGTGCTCGGCGTGCTCGGCATTTCCATCGGCGCTTTCCGCCTGGCGGGCGGATTGCTGCTCTTCTGGATTGCCTTCGAAATGGTTTTCGAGAAGCGCCAGGACCGCAAGGAAAAGACCACGGAAGTGGCGATCACCAAGGATCATATCGAGAATATTGCCGTCTTCCCGCTGGCACTGCCGCTGATTGCCGGGCCGGGCGCCATTTCGGCGACGATCCTGCTCGGAGGGACTCTGCCCTCCACCGTCGAGCGGGCGCAGCTGATCGGCGTCATTGCCGCCTGCCTGCTGATCACGCTGGTGGTGCTTTTCCTGGCTGACCGGCTCGACCGCTTCCTCGGCGTCACCGGCCGGGCGATCCTGACCCGTCTTCTCGGCGTGATCCTGGCCGCACTCGCCGCGCAGTTCGTTGTCGACGGTGCGAAATCTGCTCTCAACCTGATCAGCGCCACGCCGACATGAAAACGGCGCCCGAGGGCGCCGTTTACTACTGAATAAGACCGATCAAAACGGAATGTCGTCGTCGAGATCCCGCGAGAAGTTGCCGCCGCCAGCGCTACCGCTGCCGCTGCTTCCGCCGCTACGACCACCACCGCTGCGACCACCACCGGACGCTGGAGCGGGTGCGCCGTAATCGTCGCCATAACCACCGCCACCGAAATCGTCGCCGCCACGGCCGCCGCCGAAGCCGGAGCCAGCACCGCCGCCCTCACCACCGCGCCCGTCGAGCATCGTCAGCGTCGAATTGAAACCCTGCAGCACGATTTCCGTCGAGTAGCGGTCGTTGCCGGTCTGGTCCTGCCACTTGCGTGTCTGCAGAGCGCCTTCGATATAGAGCTTGGCGCCCTTCTTCACATATTGCTCGACCACCTTGCAGAGGCCTTCGTTGAAGACCACCACCGTGTGCCATTCGGTTTTTTCGCGGCGCTCGCCAGAATTGCGGTCGCGCCAGGTTTCCGAGGTCGCGATGCGAAGATTGGCGATCGGCCGGCCATCCTGCGTGCGCCGGATTTCGGGGTCGGCGCCCACGTTTCCGATAAGAATTACCTTGTTCACACTGCCAGCCATATCATTCACCTTACTGCCGCCCTGACCGGCGGCGTTCAAAAATCATCGGCGCACCTTAAACCATAGAGGACAAGCGATGCGCATCCAGCCCCTCTTAATCCACAAGGAATTTTGTTCTTTATTTGTTCTAATTATTCGCTATGATCCTGTCAACAGAATCGAAAACCTTTGTTGTTCCGGACTTTCAGCCTCGACTCGCCCGCTGGCATCACTAAATAAGGGCTGTTATCCCCAAACCATCTGAAGCAGAGACGATGAGCGAACTGAAGACGATCTCCATCCGTGGCGCGCGCGAGCATAATCTGAAGGGCATAGACCTCGATCTGCCGCGGAACAAGCTGATCGTCATGACCGGCCTTTCCGGCTCCGGCAAATCCTCGCTCGCCTTCGATACGATCTATGCCGAGGGCCAGCGCCGCTATGTCGAAAGCCTTTCGGCCTATGCGCGCCAGTTCCTGGAAATGATGCAGAAACCCGATGTCGACCAGATCGACGGGTTGTCGCCGGCAATCTCGATCGAGCAGAAGACGACCTCGCGCAACCCGCGCTCGACGGTCGGTACGGTTACCGAAATCTACGACTATATGCGCCTGCTGTTTGCGCGCGTCGGGGTTCCCTATTCTCCTGCCACCGGCCTGCCGATCGAAAGCCAGACGGTTAGCCAGATGGTCGACCGTGTGCTGGCCTTCGAGGAAGGCACGCGTCTTTACATCCTGGCGCCGATGATCCGCGGGCGTAAGGGCGAGTACAAGAAGGAACTGGCGGAGCTCATGAAAAAGGGCTTCCAGCGCGTCAAGGTGGACGGCCAGTTCTACGAGATCGCCGATGCACCTGTTCTCGACAAGAAATACAAGCACGATATCGACGTGGTCATCGACCGTATCGTCGTGCGGCCTGACATGGCCTCGCGCCTGGCCGACAGTTTCGAAACGGCGCTGAAGCTCGCTGACGGCCTCGCCGTTGCCGAATTCGCCGACAAGCCGTTGCCGCCTGAGGAAACCTCGGCTGGCGGCTCGGCCAACAAATCGCTCAACGAGACACACGAGCGCGTGCTGTTTTCGGAAAAATTCGCCTGCCCGGTCTCCGGTTTCACCATTCCGGAAATCGAACCACGGCTCTTCTCGTTCAACAATCCCTTCGGCGCATGCCCGACCTGCGACGGTCTCGGTTCGCAGCAGAAGATCGACCCTGACCTGATCGTGCCCGAGCCGGAGCGTACGCTGCGCGACGGCGCTATCGCGCCCTGGGCCAAGTCCACTTCGCCCTATTACAACCAGACGCTGGAAGCGCTCGGCAAGCATTTCGGCTTCAAGCTCGGCAGCCGCTGGAACGACCTTCCCGAAAAAGCCAAGGATGTCATCCTGAACGGCACCGAGGAGAGGATTGAATTCCACTATGCCGATGGCGCGCGCTCCTACACGACCTCGAAGAATTTCGAAGGCATCGTGCCCAATCTCGAGCGGCGCTGGAAGGAAACGGATTCGGCCTGGGCGCGCGAGGATATCGAGCGCTTCATGTCGGCGGCCCCCTGCCCGGCCTGCAACGGTTTTCGCCTGAAGCCGGAAGCGCTGGCGGTCAAGATCAACAAGCTGCATATCGGCGAAGTCACGCAGATGTCGATCCGGATCGCACGCGACTGGTTCGAGACGCTGCCGGCGGCATTCAACGCCAAGCAGAACGAGATTGCCGTGCGCATCCTCAAGGAAATCCGCGACCGCCTGCGGTTCCTCAACGATGTGGGTCTCGAATATCTGAGCCTGTCTCGCAATTCCGGCACGCTTTCCGGCGGCGAGAGCCAGCGTATCCGTCTTGCCTCGCAGATTGGATCAGGCCTGACCGGCGTTCTCTACGTTCTCGACGAGCCGTCGATCGGCCTGCATCAGCGCGACAATGCCCGTCTTCTCGATACGCTGAAGCACCTTCGCGACATCGGCAATACGGTCATCGTGGTCGAACATGACGAAGATGCGATCCTGACGGCTGACGATGTGGTCGATATCGGCCCCGCCGCCGGTGTGCATGGCGGCCAGGTAGTGGCGCATGGCACACCGCAGGAAATCATGGCCAATCCAAAGTCGCTCACCGGCAAATATCTGTCGGGCGAGCTTGGTGTGACCCTGCCCGATGAGCGGCGCAAGCCTAAGAAGGGCAAGGAGATCAAGGTCGTCGGCGCACGCGGTAACAATCTGAAGAACGTCACGGCGGCCATTCCGCTTGGCGTCTTTACGGCTGTGACGGGTGTCTCGGGTGGCGGCAAGTCCACCTTCCTGATCGAGACTCTCTACAAGTCGGCGGCACGGCGTGTCATGGGCGCTCGTGAAATCCCTGCCGATCACGACCGCATCGATGGTTTCGAGCATATCGACAAGGTGATCGACATCGACCAATCGCCGATCGGCCGCACGCCGCGTTCGAACCCTGCGACCTATACCGGCGCCTTCACACCGATCCGCGACTGGTTTGCCGGCCTGCCGGAGGCGAAGGCGCGCGGTTATCAGCCAGGTCGTTTCTCCTTCAACGTCAAGGGCGGCCGCTGCGAGGCCTGCCAGGGCGATGGCGTCATCAAGATCGAGATGCACTTCCTGCCTGATGTCTACGTCACCTGCGACGTCTGCCACGGCAAGCGTTACAACCGCGAAACGCTCGATGTCACCTTCAAGGGCAAGTCGATTTCCGACGTGCTCGATATGACGGTGGAGGAAGGTGTCGAGTTCTTCACGGCAGTCCCGGCCGTGCGCGACAAGCTGCAGTCGCTCTTCGATGTCGGCCTCGGGTACATCAAGGTCGGTCAGCAAGCCAATACGCTCTCGGGCGGCGAAGCGCAGCGCGTCAAGCTCGCCAAGGAATTGTCGAAACGCTCGACCGGGCGCACCCTCTATATTCTCGACGAGCCGACGACCGGCCTGCATTTCCATGATGTCGCCAAGCTTCTGGAAATGCTGCACGAACTGGTCAATCAGGGCAATTCGGTCGTTGTCATCGAGCACAATCTCGAAGTCATCAAAACCGCCGACTGGATCCTCGATTTCGGCCCCGAAGGTGGTGACGGCGGCGGCGAGATTGTGGCTTTCGGCACGCCAGAGACGATCGTCAAGGAGAAGCGTTCCTATACCGGCCAGTTCCTCAAGGAGCTGCTGGAGCGGCGACCGGTCAAGAAGGCGGTCGCAGCGGCGGAATGACCATGCGGCTCGCCACGATTGCGGACCTGCCCGCCGTCGTCGCGCTGACGACGGCCGCCTACCAGCCCTATACCGATCTGTTCGGCTGTCCGCCGATTCCAGTGACGGAAGATTACAAGCCGCGGATTGAGCGCGGCGAAGTCTGGCTGCGGGAGGCTGACGGTGCTGTGACGGGGCTCTCTGTCGTCGAGCGCCATGCCGACCACGTGATGCTTTTCAGTATCGCGGTATCGCCGGACTTCCAGGGAGCAGGACATGGTGTGGCCATGCTGCGCTGGCTGGAGGACAAGGCGCGGGAGTGGGAAACGCCTGAGATGCGGCTCTATACCAATGCGCGGATGGAGCGGAACATCGCGCTTTATTCCGCCTTCGGTTTTCAGGAAACTGGTCGCCGGCCCAATCCCTATCGGCCAGGATGGACCGTCGTCGATATGACGAAAAAGGTTGGTGCGATCTGAGAGATCGCAAGCGAGGAGGAACAGATGAGCAAATCGGGCACGATCCGCGTAGGCATCGGCGGCTGGACGTTCGAGCCGTGGCGCGGCCATTTCTTTCCCACCGATCTCAAGCAGAAGGACGAGCTGAACTATGCCAGCCGCCAGCTGAAGGTCATCGAGGTCAATGGCACCTATTACAGCACGCAGAAGCCGGCGGTTTTCGCCAAATGGGCTGCCGACGTGCCTGACGGCTTCATCTTTTCGCTGAAGGCGACGCGTTACACCACGAACCGCCGTGTGCTAGCCGAGGCCTGGGAATCGATGGAGAAGTTCCTCTCGTCCGGCATCAGCGAACTCGGCGATCATCTCGGCCCGCTGCTCTGGCAGTTTGCGCCAACGAAGAGGTTCGAACCAGATGATTTCGAGGCGTTCCTGAAGCTGCTGCCGGAAAAGCAGGACGGGCTGAAGCTGCGCCATGTCGTGGAAGTCAGGCACGATTCCTTCAAGGTGCCGGAATTCATTACACTCCTCGAAAAATATGGTGTGGCACCCGTCTGCGCCGAGCATTTCGACTATCCGATGATTGCCGATGTGACAGCGGATTTCGTCTATACGCGGCTGCAGAAAGGGTCCGACGATATCCCGACCTGCTATCCGGAACCGGAGTTGAAAGACTGGACCAAGCGGCTGCAGATCTGGGCCGAGGGCAAAGTGCCTGACGACTTGCCGCTGATCGACAAGGACAGGAAGGTCAAGGTCGAGCCGCGCGACGTCTTTGCCTTCATGATCCACGAGGGCAAGGTCAATGCGCCGCACGGGGCGATCGCCCTGCAGAAGCGGGTCGATAAGTAATTATTCAGTAGGGCAAGACGTGCGCGGCGAGGTCTTCGGCTGTCAGGCCCTTGCCGGCGCGATGGCCTGCCTCTCCATGCAGCCAGACAGCAGCGGCCGCGGCCTCGAAGGCCGGCAGGCCCTGGGCGAGCAGACCGCCGATAATGCCTGCCAGCACATCGCCGGAGCCGGCGGTAGCAAGCCAGACCGGTGCGTTGGTGTTGATCAGCGTCCGGCCGTCTGGTGAGGCGATAACGGTATCCGCCCCCTTATAGATGATAGCAGCATTGGCGCGGCTGGCAGCGGCGAGCGCCTTGTCGACCTTGCCCGCCTTCTCGTCGGCGGCAATATCGGGAAAGAGGCGGGCAAACTCGCCGTCGTGCGGCGTGAGAACGAGGCGCGGCACTCCCTTGAACAGCTCGAAAAGCGCCTGCGGATCGTCCTTGAAGGAGCTGATGCCATCGGCGTCGAGAACGAGATGACGGTCGCGCAGTAGGGATACGAATTTGCGGGCCTTCTTTCCGATGCCGAAACCGGGGCCGAGAACGAAGGTTTGAAGGCGTGTGTCCTTCAGCCATCCTGCCAATGCTGCTGCATCATCAATGGCGTGCAGCATGACGGCTGTCAGGTGCGCGCTATTGGCGGAAAGTGCTTCGGTCGGCGCGGCGATGGTAACGAGCCCTGCCCCGGCCTTCAACCCCGCCATGGCCGACATGCGGGCGGCGCCCGTCTTGCTCGCCTCACCCGAAAATACGACAAGGTGACCACGCTTATATTTGTGGGTCTCCAGTTGCTCGGTCGGAATGACAGCGCGCCATGCGGCAGGTGTATTCTCGTCCAGACGGCCATCCGTCTGCGCCCTGATGATGCGTCCGGGGATGCCGATGTCGAAGACCTCGAGCGTGCCGCAAAGCTCCCTGCCAGGCATCAGCAGATGGCCGGGCTTGCGGGTCATGAAGGTCACCGTATGCGCCGCTCGGAAGGCGCCGCCGAGCACGGCGCCGGTGCGCCCGTCCAGGCCAGATGGCAGATCGATGGCGATGACGGGAGTTCCTGCCTTGCCGACCTTGTGGATCAGATCGGCGACCTCGGATGGCACAGCGCGTGCGAGGCCGGCTCCGAAGAGGCCGTCGATGATGACATCACCTATCTGCTGGTCATAGCACGCGATATCCTGCCCCTTCAGCGCACAGGCTGCCCTAGCGCGGCCCGCATCGCCCTTCAGCTTTTCCGGGTCGCCAAGATGGAAGATCTCCACCCGTCCACCACTCTCCTGCAGAAGCCGGGCGACGACATAACCGTCACCGCCATTGTTGCCGGGGCCGCAGAACACCGCAAAACGTTGTGCGCCGGGATAAAGACGCAATGCTGCAGCCGCGACCGCGGCACCTGCCTTTTCCATCAGGCCATAGGAATCGATTCCGGATTCGGCTGCAGCCTTATCGGCCGCAGCCATTTCGACAGGTGTCAGAAGAAGATCGGCGAGGCGTTTGCTCATGCCCCTATTCAATTCAAAAAGCGCCTAAAAAACAACCGCATGATTATCACGACGAGAGAGCAAATATTGTGCATTTGCCTATTTTTCGAACCCTTCGCAACGAGCCACAAGAAATTATGAGTCGAGGGATTTTTTCAATTTTCGCGTCATTTTTGATCAAAACGCACTATTGTTCACCTCGTTTTTCATCAAAACGACACGGAAACGCAGGCAAACAAGGTCGCACGCACAAAATTCCGCGATTTTTTGCATGAGATGGATTTCAAACTGGCACGATATCTGCATCATATCCCGCGAGCGGGAAGGTTCCTGCTGTAACGGGAGAAGCGGAGAGACATTTTCTCATGAAAAAGATCGAAGCGATCATTAAGCCTTTCAAGCTGGACGAGGTGAAGGAAGCCCTTCAGGAAGTCGGTCTGCAGGGTATCACTGTCACGGAAGCGAAGGGCTTCGGTCGCCAGAAGGGCCATACCGAACTCTACCGCGGCGCAGAATATGTCGTCGATTTCCTGCCGAAGGTGAAGGTTGAGGTCGTGCTCGCAGATGAAAACGCGGAGGCCGTCATCGACGCGATCCGCAAGGCCGCGCAGACGGGGCGCATCGGCGACGGAAAGATTTTCGTTTCCAACGTCGAAGAGGTCATTCGCATCCGAACCGGTGAAACCGGTATCGATGCCATCTGACCGGCTTTGCCTTCGGCGAAGCTTGACCATCCTCATCGCACATAACGTAACATCATCACAAAACAGAGGAAGCATCTTATGGCGAGTGCAAGCGAAATCCTGAAGCAGATCAAGGACAACGATGTAAAGTTCGTCGACCTGCGCTTCACCGACCCCAAGGGCAAGCTGCAGCACGTTACGATGGACATAGCCTGCGTCGATGAAGACATGTTCGCTGACGGCGTCATGTTCGACGGTTCCTCGATCGGCGGCTGGAAGGCCATCAACGAGTCCGACATGGTGCTGATGCCCGACACGGACACGGTGCATATGGACCCGTTCTTCGCCCAATCGACCATGGTCATTGTCTGCGACATCCTCGACCCGGTTTCCGGCGAAGCCTATAACCGCGATCCGCGCGGCACCGCCAAGAAGGCCGAAGCCTATCTGAAAGCATCCGGCATCGGTGACACGATCTTCGTCGGCCCGGAAGCCGAATTCTTCGTCTTCGACGACGTGAAGTACAAGGCTGATCCGTATAATACCGGCTTCAAGCTCGACTCCACCGAACTGCCGTCGAACGACGACACCGACTATGAGACCGGCAACCTCGGCCACCGCCCACGCGTCAAGGGCGGCTACTTCCCGGTTCCGCCCGTCGACAGCGCCCAGGACATGCGTTCTGAAATGCTGACGGTTCTCTCCGAAATGGGCGTCGTCGTCGAAAAGCACCACCACGAAGTGGCCGCCGCCCAGCACGAGCTCGGCATTAAGTTCGACACGCTCGTTCGCAACGCCGACAAGATGCAGATCTACAAGTACGTCGTTCATCAGGTCGCCAATGCCTATGGCAAGACGGCAACCTTCATGCCGAAGCCGATCTTCGGCGATAACGGCTCGGGTATGCACGTGCACCAGTCGATCTGGAAGGGTGGCAAGCCGACCTTTGCCGGCGACGAATATGCAGGCCTTTCCGAAACCTGCCTCTACTATATCGGCGGCATCATCAAGCATGCCAAGGCGATCAACGCCTTCACCAACCCGTCGACGAACTCCTACAAGCGTCTCGTCCCGGGTTATGAAGCTCCGGTACTGCTCGCCTATTCCGCCCGCAACCGCTCGGCCTCCTGCCGCATTCCGTTCGGCTCCAACCCGAAGGCAAAGCGCGTCGAAGTCCGCTTCCCGGATCCGACTGCCAACCCCTACCTCGCCTTCGCTGCCATGCTGATGGCAGGCCTCGACGGCATCAAGAACAAGATCCATCCCGGCAAAGCCATGGACAAGGATCTTTACGACCTGCCGCCGAAGGAACTGAAGAAGATCCCGACCGTCTGCGGCTCTCTGCGCGAAGCGCTCGAAAGCCTCGACAAGGACCGCAAGTTCCTGACGGCCGGCGGCGTCTTCGACGACGACCAGATCGACGCGTTCATCGAACTGAAGATGGCCGAAGTGATGCGCTTCGAAATGACGCCGCATCCGGTCGAATACGACATGTACTACTCGGCATAAGACAAGACAGGAAGCCCCGGTTCGCCGGGGCTTTTTTCGACCCCGAGGTCATGAAAGCCGATCGGCAGACATGACGATCATGTGACGAAATCCCGTAAAAATCTTGATTTGCGGGGGACCGATCACCAAATCAGGTGAGAAAGGAAGTCGTACCATGAAAGAAAGAGTTGCAAAGTTCAGTATAGGCGAAGTGGTCCGGCACAAGGTTTTTCCGTTTCGCGGCGTCATCTTCGACGTTGATCCGGAGTTCGCGAATACGGAAGAGTGGTGGAATTCCATTCCCGCGGAAGTCCGCCCCAGCAAGGACCAGCCGTTCTACCATCTGCTCGCCGAAAACGACGACAGCGAATATGTCGCCTACGTCTCCGAGCAGAACCTGGTGAGCGACGAGAGCGACACACCGCTTCGCAATCCGCAGGTCGAACAGATCTTCGACCGCGGCCCGACAGGCCAGTTCAAACCCAAGATGAGCTTCGCCCATTAAAGTCGGATCACAGAACCTCCATGACAAGGCCCCGCATGTCGGGGCCTTTCTTTTGGCAACAAAAAACCCGGCCTGAAGCCGGGCTTTTCGTCAATTCGTTAAAGTCCCGATTACTGGGCCTTTGCTGCCTTCTGGGCGTCTTCCAGCTTCTTGCGGGCTTCTTCAGCCTTCTTCTGCATGCTGTCCTGCAGGCTGCGCTGGCTTTCGGCGAGCTTCGACTCGGAAACCGGTTCACCGTCATAGGCGCCGGTGAAGCCTTCGAGCGAAACCTTGATCGGGTTCGCAGCACGGCGGAAGTTGATCGAGGTGAAGACCACGTCGCTGCCCTTCTTGAGGCTTGCGATCATGGCGTCCGTCAGCGGAATTTCAGCTGTGCACTTGTCCGGCAGGCAGACGGCGTAATCGAGCTTCTGGCCCTTGCCACCATCGATCTGCATGCTGATGCCCGGAGGGATCAGGCGTGCGGCCGGAACCGAAACCTGAAGGATCTTGCGGTTGATCTTGCCGGAAACCGAGATCAGGCCGACAGCCGTCACCAGCTGGCCGCCGTTGGCGAGAACCAGATTCTGAACAACGCAGATGTCGTTGTCTTCCTGCTTGCTGCAGGTCTTGTACCAGCCAAGGCGCGGTGCGCCGACGGCCTGTGCGGGAGCGTCAGCCGACGCTGCCGGAGCCTGGGCGGCTGCGTCCTGTGCGAAGGACGAGACCGGAGCCGAAGCACCGAAGATCACTGCCATAACGGACAGTGCTGCCCGCATTTTCTTTTCAGACTTGAACATCATAACGAATTCCGTCTCCTGATATCCGTTTCGGGGCTACGTTCGGCCGCCCCAACCACCGGGTCGTTCGGCACTCCACCTCTTAAAAAAATAAGGCAAATGCATGACCCCAAAACTTCGGGTCACGTGTTACATCGCAGCGTTGAAGATATCCAGCATTTCTTTGGCAATTTCGCGGGCATTTTGGCACATAGGTAAAGAAAGCGGCGGCTCCGGTTGGAATTGAGCGCTCCCATGCTACCCTTCCGGCGAATCGTGCCCGTCGCCACGCATCAAGGAATTTCAGAATGCTTCGGATCGTCCTCCTCGCCGCTTTCATGCTTACCTGCGGTGCCGCCGCCGCGGAACCCGTGCATGGTATCGCCATGCATGGTTCGGCAGCGCTGCCTGCCGATTATAAGCACTTCCCTTACGTCAATCCCGACGTGAAGAAGGGCGGGAAGATCACCTACGGCGTGGTCGGCACTTTCGATAGTTTAAACCCCTTTATCCTGAAAAGCATGCGCACGACGGCGCGCGGCATGTGGGATCCGCAATTCGGCAACCTCATCTACGAATCCATGCTGCAGCGTTCGAGCGACGAGCCCTTCACGCTCTACGGCCTGCTGGCGGAAACGGTGGAATGGGACGAAGACCGCACCTTCATCCAGTTCAACCTCAATCCGAAAGCCAGGTGGTCGGACGGGCAGCCGGTCACGCCCGAAGACGTGATCTTTTCCTTCGAGCTCCTGCGCGACAAAGGGCGCGTGCCCTTCTCCAGCCGCCTCAATCTCGTTTCAAAGATGGAGAAGATTGGCGACCACAGCGTACGCTTCACCTTCAATGAGAAGGCAGACCGCGAGACGCCGATGATCTTCGGCCTGTTTCCCATCCTGCCGAAACACGCGATCGACCCCGATAGCTTCGACCGCAGCTCGCTCACGCCACCTGTTGGATCCGGTCCCTACAAGATCAAGAGCCTGAAGCCGGGCGAAAGCATCACCTATGAGCGCGACCCGAATTACTGGGGCAAGGACATTCCGGCCAAGGTCGGAATGGACAACTACGACCAGCTCACCGTCCAGTATTTCCTGCAGGATACGACGCTTTTCGAGGCCTTCAAGAAAGGCGACGTCGATATCTACCTGGAAGGCAATCCGGGGCATTGGGCCAATGCCTATGATTTCCCGGCCGCAACGTCGGGCGCGGTCGTGAAGGATGTGTTCAAGCCGAAACTGCCGAGCGGTATGCTCGGCTTCGTGTTCAATACGCGGCGGCCGATCTTTAGCGATATCAAGGTGCGCGAGGGCCTGTCGCTGGTCTTCGATTTCGAATGGGCCAACAAGAACCTCTATTCCGGCGCTTACAAGCGCACGCAAAGCTTCTGGCAGAATTCCGATCTCTCGAGTTTCGGGGTACCGGCGGATGCGCGTGAGCTGGCGCTGCTTGGACCGATCAAGGACCAGATCGACCCCGCCATTCTTGACGGCAGCTACAAGCTGCCGGTGACCGATGGCTCGGGACGCGACCGCAACGTGCTGAGGCAGGCTGTCGACCTCCTGAAACAGGGAGGCTACACGATCCAGGGCGGCAAGATGGCCGATCAGAGCGGCAAGCAGCTCGCCTTCGAGATCATGACCCAGAATGCTGACCAGGAGAAGCTCGCCGTCGCCTACCAGCGATCGCTGCAGACGATCGGTGTCGCCGCGTCGATCCGCACCGTCGACGATTCGCAGTATCAAAGCCGCACGAACAGCTTCGACTATGACATGATCATGAAGGCCTACACCTCATCGCTCTCACCCGGCAACGAGCAACTCGGCCGCTGGTCGTCCGCTGCCCGCACGCGTGAAGGGACGGACAGTTTCGCCGGGGCCAACGACCCCAATCTCGATACGCTGATCGATCATCTGCTGCGCTCGCGCTCGACAGAGGATTTTACGGCGTCCGTCCGCTCCTATGACCGGCTGCTGCTCTCCAACCACTATATGCTACCCCTCTACCACATCGATCAGCAGTGGGTTGCGCGCAACAAGCGCATCGGTCACCCAGATGTGGTGCCGCTCTATGGCTATCAGTTACAGACATGGTGGGATACGAGCGCGCAATAATCACATCATCAGGCGCGTCGTTCTATTTCCTTTCTCTTGCCTCGACCTTCCTCTAAAGATCGTCGAAAACATCTTCTATGCGATTGAGCCAACCGTCATTGAGGGATGGCAGAATAAGGAATCACAATGGAACGCATCACCATCGACGTTGTCTCTGATGTCGTCTGCCCCTGGTGCTATCTCGGCAAGGCGCGGCTGGAGTTGGCGATCGCCGAGGTGCAGGATGATATCGGCGTCGATATCAACTGGCGCCCCTACCGCCTCAACCCGGATTATCCGCCCGAAGGTGTCGACCAGAAAAAGATGCTGGAGCAGAAACTCGGTGGCGCCGAACGCGTGGCTGAGGCGCACAAGATGCTGACCGGCTATGGCCGCGAAGTCGGCATCAAGTTCAATTTCGAGGCCATCAAGATCGGGCCGAATACGCTCGATGCGCACCGCCTGATCCACTGGGCTGGTGTCGAGGACCGGCAGAAGCAAGAGGCAGTCGTCTCGGCGCTGTTCAAGGCCAATTTCGAGGAAGGCCGCAATGTCGGCGATCATGAGGTGCTGCTCGATATTGCCGAGAAGTCAGGTCTGCAGCGCTCGGTCATTGCCGCCCTGCTCGCTTCGGACGCCGATAGCAGCGTCATTCTCTCGGAAATCGACGCAGCGCAGCGCATGGGCGTCAACGGCGTGCCGTTCTTCATCTTCGACCAGCAATATGCCGTCAGCGGCGCACAGACACCTGATGTGCTGGCAGGCGCTCTCAGGGAAATTGCCGCAGCTAAGGCCGAAGCACGCGCTGGGATGAACTGACGCGCGTCAGGATCGACAAACTGAAAACGCAGTTGGAGGGCAGTCCGGTTTTCGCCGGGCTGCCCTTAGCTTTTCGCGAGTTCCGCAAGCTGCGTCATGATAACGGCTGCACCTTGCAGACGCTTTTCCGGGGTCGGCAGGTCGCGGGTCAGGAAGAGGCTGTGGTCAGGGCGGATCTTCGCCATCGCACCCTGCTTGCCAATATAACCGACGAGATTGGCGGGGTTGGGGAATTCCTTGTTGCGGAACTGCACGACGACGCCCTTGGGGCCGGCATCGAGTTTCTCGACATTGGCCGTGCGGCAGAGCGACTTGATGTAGACGATCTTCAGCAGGTGCTGGACCTCCACCGGCATCGGGCCGAAGCGATCGATCATCTCGGCACCGAAGCCATCGATCTCCTTGAGATCGGTGAGTTCGCCGAGGCGGCGGTAGAGCGCCATCCGCAGGTGCAGGTCGGGTACGTAGCCTTCCGGGATCATCACGGTCGTGCCGACGGATATCTGCGGCGACCAGCCGGTATCCTGGATCTCGTCGACGCCCTTCACCTCGGCGACTGCCTCTTCCAGCATCTGCTGATACAGCTCGAAGCCGACTTCCTTGATGTGGCCGGACTGTTCCTCGCCGAGCAGGTTGCCCGCACCGCGTATATCGAGGTCGTGGCTTGCGAGCTGGAAGCCGGCGCCGAGTGTGTCCAGCGACTGCAGCACCTTGAGGCGGCGCTCGGCAGTTGCCGTCAGCACCTTGTTGACCGGCAGCGTGAAGAGCGCGAAGGCGCGCACCTTCGAACGGCCGACACGGCCGCGCAGCTGGTAGAGCTGCGCGAGGCCGAACATATCGGCGCGATGGACGATCAGCGTGTTCGCCGTCGGCACATCGAGGCCGGATTCGACGATGGTGGTCGAGAGCAGCACATCGTAACGGCCTTCATAGAAGGCATTCATGATGTCCTCCAGTTCGCCGGCCGGCATCTGGCCATGGGCGACAGCAACCTTCAGCTCCGGCACGTCGGACTGCAGGAAGGCGTGGACGTCTTCCAGATCGGCTAAGCGCGGGCAGACATAGAAGCTCTGACCGCCGCGATAGTGCTCGCGCATCAGCGTCTCGCGGATGACGAGGCTGTCGAAGGGCGAAATGAAGGTGCGCACCGCCATGCGGTCGACCGGCGGCGTGGTGATCAGCGAGAGTTCGCGCACCCCGGTCATGGCAAGCTGCAGCGTGCGCGGGATCGGCGTTGCCGAGAGCGTCAGCACATGCACGTCGCTCTTCAACTCCTTCAGGCGTTCCTTGTGCTTGACGCCGAAATGCTGCTCTTCGTCGATGATCAACAGGCCGAGATTGGCAAAGTTGATGCCGGCGCCGAGCAGCGCGTGGGTGCCGACGACGATGTCAGTCTTGCCGTCGGCGACTTCCTTCTTGGTGAGCGCCAGCTCCTTGGAGCCGACGAGGCGCGAGGCCTGCTGGATGCGGATCGGCAGACCACGGAACCGCTCGGAGAAAGTCTTGAAATGCTGGCGGGAGAGCAGCGTCGTCGGCACGACGACGGCGACCTGCACGCCGTTCATGGCAGCGACGAAGGCGGCGCGCAGTGCGACCTCGGTCTTGCCGAAGCCGACGTCGCCGCAGACCAAGCGATCCATCGGGCGGCCGGCGCCGAGATCTCCGCGCACGGCTTCGATGGCGTTGTCCTGATCTTCCGTTTCGTCATAGGGGAAACGGGCGGCGAATTCGTCGTAGAGCCCTTCCGGCGTCGTCAGCACGGGCGCGTGGCGCGTCAGGCGCTCGGCGGCGATGCGGATCAGCGCATCGGCCATATCCAGCAGCCGCTTTTTCAGCTTGGCCTTGCGCATCTGCCATGCGCCACCGCCGAGCTTGTCGAGCTGTACTTCCGTGCCCTCACCGCCAAAGCGCGATAGAAGATCGATATTTTCGACCGGCAGGAAAAGCTTGGCATCATCTGCATATTGCAGCTCGAGGCAGGCATGCGGCGCACCGGCCGCCTCGATGGTGCGAAGGCCGACGAAACGGCCGATGCCGTGTTCGGCGTGGACGACGATCGATCCTTCATCAAGGCCGGCGACTTCGGAGATGAAGTCTGCCGCACGCTTCCTGCGGCGGGAGCGGCGCACCATACGGTCGCCGAGAATATCCTGCTCGCCGATGACGATGAGATCGCCGGTTTCGAAACCGGATTCGAGGCTGAATACAGCCGCTGCCGCCTCACCCTTTGCCAGGCCGCCGAGATCCTTCAGCGCGGTGATCGGCTTGACCCGCTCAAGGCCGTGTTCGTTCAGCACTTGCAGCAGACGCTCGAGCGACCCCTCGGTCCAGGCGGTGATGACGACCTTCGCGCCGCTGGCGCGCTTGTCGGCAATATGTTTGACAACGACGTCGAAGACGTTGACGCGCTCGGCATCGCCGCCGCTTTCGGCATTGGAGCGCGCCCATCGCGGCCCCTGGCGTGCATCGAGATTGACGACGCGGCGTGCTTCGCCCTCGTGTTCGTTGAAAGGCGACACTCTGATAGCGTTGATCGCATCGAGCGTGCGCGCGAAGGTCTTGCTGTCGAGATAGAGCTGACCGGGCGAGACCGGCTTATAGGGCGTGCCCTGCGCCATCTGGCCCTTGCCCGGCTGGCCGGAATTCAGGCGCGCATCGTAATAGTCGTAGACGAGCTTGGAACGCTCTTCGGCCGCCTCGCGAACCGTATGATCGGTGACGATGCGGAAGCCGGAGAGGTAATCGAACACCGTCTCCAGCTTCTCGTAGAACAGCGGAAGCCAGTGCTCCATGCCGGGATAGCGGCGACCTTCGGAGACGGCGAGGTAGAGCGCATCGTCGCGCGTAGCGGCACCGAAGGTGGAAAGGTAGTTCTTGCGGAAACGGCTGATCGTATCCGGCGTCAGCGTCACCTCGCTCATCGGGTTGAGATCGAGGGAGCGGACCTGCCCGATCGTGCGCTGGCTTGCCGGATCGAAGCTGCGGATCGATTCCAGCGTGTCGCCGAAGAAATCGAGGCGGACGGGCTCTTCCGACCCGGGCACGAAGACATCGAGGATGCCGCCGCGCACGGCATATTCGCCGACCTCGCGCACGGTCGCCACACGCTCGAAGCCGTTGCGCTCCAGCCGGCCGGCAATATCCTCCATGCGCACCTGATTACCTGGTCGCGCCGAGAAGGTAAGGCTTTCGATGATATCCTGCGGCGCCACCTTCTGCAGCATGGCATTGGCCGTCACCAGCACGATTGCCGCATGCGGCTTCTTGCGGTGGGCGATCAAGCCCGAGAGCGCGGCCAGACGGCGTGCCGAGGTATCGGCGCTTGGCGACACACGGTCATAGGGAAGACAGTCCCAGGCGGGCAGTGTCAGGACCGGAATATCGGGCGCGACGAAGCCCAGCATCTGCTCCAGATCAGTCATACGATGACCGTCCGACAGAACATAGGCAACGGGTTCGCCGTTGCGGGCGAGCTCGGCAAGCAGCAGCGGTTCCATGCCGGCAGGCACGTTGCCGATCGTCAGCGGCTCGGCGGCGGCTGCAAGCTTCTTGGCGTCAAAACCAGGGATCATTCAGGCATCCGGGGCGTGTCAAAATCGGGCTTATAGGCAGCGATGCGGGCAAACATGGGTGTCTTTAAATGCTCGGGCGTCGGCCAGGTTCCCATGATCCAGCGCACGAGGTCATTGTCCTCCTCGGCCATGATCGTCTCGAACTCGTCAAGCTCGGCTTCGCTCATGGTGGGGAGTTCGTTTTCAGCGAACTGGCCGAAGACAAGATCCATCTCTCTGATACCGCGGTGCCAGCAACGGAAAAGAATCCGGCGGCGGCGCGGGTCAAGACCGGCGCTCGTGAGCGTTACACCTGTCATGGCATTCACCTTCTTTGTTGATGCGCCTCTATAGACCCTCGAAAGCGGCTTGTCAGCCTTGCCAAGGCCCTATTGTTCATCGCATTTTGGCGCCCATGCGCCCCGCCATTCTCGATCCGCTGTTTTCTCCCGTTTCGGGCCTTCCTGGCGTCGGCCCGAAGATCTCGGAGCTCTTCGTCAAGCTGCTCGGACGAGAGACGCCTGACGATTGCCGGGTCATCGACCTCCTGTTCCATGCGCCCTATTCACTGATCGACCGGCGCAACCAGCCGGGGATAGCCCGTGCGCCGCAGGGCGCTATCGTGACGATCACCGCCCGTGTGGACCGACATCAGGCGCCGCCACGCGGCAAGAGCAATATTCCCTACCGCGTCTTCCTGCACGATGAGACTGGCGAGCTTTCGCTCGTTTTCTTCCGCGGACAGGCGGCGTGGCTGGAAAAACAGCTGCCGATAGACGAGGAAGTAACCGTCAGTGGCAAGGTCGATTGGTTCAACGGCCGCGCCTCCATGGTCCACCCCGACTATATCGTCAAGGCGAGCGATGCCGAGAACCTGCCGCTGGTCGAGCCGATCTATCCGCTGACGGCGGGGCTTTCGCCGAAGACGCTACGCAAGATCATCGACGCGGCCCTACCCCGCATGCCGGAACTGCCGGAATGGATCGATCTTTCGCTGGCGCAGAAGCAAGGTCTGCCATCGATCCGCGACAGCTTTCATATGCTCCACGAGCCGCGGGATCCATCCGACATCGATCCGCAAGCCCCTGCCCGCCGCAGGCTTGCCTATGACGAGTTCCTGGCCGGTCAGCTGTCGCTGACGCTGGTGCGCCAGAGGCTGCGCAAAGTGGCCGGGCAACCCGTATATGCCACAGGAGAAATCAGCGGCAAAATATTGCAAAACCTTCCCTTTTCGCCAACACGCAGCCAAACCGAAGCCGTTGCCGACGTCCTGAAGGATATGGCTGGCACGGAGCGCATGCTGCGGCTCCTGCAAGGGGATGTCGGCTCCGGCAAAACGCTGGTCGCGCTGCTGTCTATGGCGGCCGTCATCGAGAGTGGCGGACAAGCCGTGCTGATGGCGCCGACGGAAATTCTCGCCCGCCAGCATCATGCGACGATCTCGAAATTTGCGGGTGCCGCCGGTCTTGGCGTCGAAGTACTGACGGGCCGCACCAAGGGTCGCGAGCGCGAAGATATTCTCGAGCGCATTGCGTCGGGCGAAGCGCAGATCATCATCGGCACGCACGCCCTCTTCCAGGACAGCGTCAATTACAAGAACCTGATGCTCGCCGTTGTCGACGAGCAGCATCGTTTCGGCGTGCACCAGCGCCTGCGGCTAACGGCAAAGGGCATCTCGCCGCATATGCTCGTCATGACGGCAACGCCGATCCCACGCACGCTGGTGCTGGCAGCCTTCGGCGACATGGACGTCTCGAAGCTGACGGAGAAGCCGGCTGGCCGCAAGCCGATCCAGACGATCACCGTTCCGACCGAGCGGACCGGCGAGATCGTTGGCCGCCTGAAGAGTGCGCTGATGGAAGGCAAGAAGGCCTACTGGATCTGCCCGTTGGTCGAGGAATCCGAAGAGCTGGATCTGATGTCGGCGGAGGAGCGGCATGCGACGCTGGTCTCTGCGCTCGGTCCAGGCATCGGCCTCATTCACGGGCGCATGAGCGGACCGGAGAAAGATGCCGTGATGCTCGCCTTCAAGAGCGGCGAATTGCGGCTGCTGGTGGCGACGACCGTCGTCGAAGTCGGCGTCGACGTGCCGGATGCAACGATCATGGTGATCGAGCATGCCGAGCGCTTCGGGCTGGCGCAGCTGCACCAGCTTCGCGGGCGTGTCGGACGAGGCGACGAGGCCTCGACCTGCATCCTGCTCTATAAGGGGCCTCTCGGTGAAACGGGCCATGCGCGGCTCTCCATCATGCGCGAAACGGAAGACGGCTTCCGGATTGCGGAAGAGGATCTGAAGCTGCGCGGCGAAGGCGAAGTTCTCGGGACGCGTCAGTCAGGTACGCCGGGCTTTCGTATCGCCAGTCTCGAGGCGCATGCCGACCTCCTGGAGATCGCCCGCAAGGACGCGGCCTATCTGATCGAGCGCGATCCGGAATTGACAAGCGAACGCGGCGAGGCAGTGCGTACCCTGCTCTATCTCTTCCGTCGAGACGAAGCGATCCGGTTTCTCAGAGCCGGTTAGTCGACCTTGGATATCGCTTTCGGCTTGGGACGGACGACCGGCAAATGTTCCGGGGCGACGAGGCCGCCTGATATCAGGAATTTGGCGGCATCCTCCGGGTTCATGTCGAGCATAACGATCTTCTCGCGCGGCACGAAGACGAGGAAGCCCGCCGTCGGCACCGGTGTTGGCGGCAGGAAGACCGCGACCATATCCTCACCCATCGCATTGAACTTCGAGCCAATCTCGCCCTTGGCATCGGTGGCGATGAAAACGAGCGCCCAAAGGCCTGGGCCAGGATATTCGATCAAGCCGACCTTCTTGAAGGAATTCGACTGTTCCTTCAGCACCGTTTCGAAGATCTGCTTCACGCTTCTGTAGATAGTGCGCACCAGCGGCATGCGCTGAACGATAGATTCGCCGAAGCGGACGATGCTCTGACCGATGAGGTTCTTGCCGAGGAAGCCAACAATCGTGATGATAATCACCGCGGTCAACAAGCCGAAGCCGGGAATGGCGAAATTTATGTAGCTTTCCGGATTCCAGCGCGCCGGGATATAGGGCCGCACCCAGCTGTCAGACCAGTGTATGAAGGTCCAGGTCAGCCAGATGGTGATCGCGATCGGTGCACAGATGATAAGGCCGGCGAGAAAATTATTCCTCAGCCGCATTGCGACCGGCACTCGGGGAGCCTTCTCGGTCATCTTTTCTGATGAACTCCGTTTCAGTCTTTAGACAGTCCGGTTCACCCGGCCTTCCCCCTGTGTCCGCAGGCACAAAACTGCCAGAATTCGGCTTATCATACAATATATTTCGGCCTGTTAGGACTTACTCCACAGTCACCGATTTTGCGAGGTTGCGCGGCTGGTCGACGTCCGTGCCCATGAAGACCGCCGTGTGGTAGGCGAGCAGCTGGATCGGCAGCGAGAAGATCATCGGCGAGATGATTTCATCGACATTCGGAAGCGTGATCGTCGCCATCGTCGGCAGTTTCGAAGCAGCCGCACCGTT
The DNA here is from genome assembly GCF_056398305.1 of Rhizobium sp. 01T444. NCBI lineage: Bacteria > Pseudomonadati > Pseudomonadota > Alphaproteobacteria > Hyphomicrobiales > Rhizobiaceae > Rhizobium > Rhizobium sp. 01T444. The sequence continues at coordinate 149,746 of NZ_JBFTPD010000009.1, read as the reverse complement.
CTCGTCGGTGATGAAGATGATTCGGCCGCCGCGGGCTGCGACTTCCTGCATGTTGGAGACCGTCTTCTCGAAGAAACGGTCATAGGGTGCGATGACGATGACGGGCATGTTTTCGTCGATCAGCGCAATCGGTCCATGCTTCAGCTCGCCCGCGGCATAGCCTTCGGCATGGATGTAAGAGATTTCCTTGAGCTTCAGCGCGCCTTCCATGGCGAGCGGGAAGCTGGTGCCGCGGCCGAGATAGAGCACGTCCTTGCACTTTGAGAGTTCGCGGGACAAGCCTTCCATCTGCGGCTGAATGAGATTGAGGACGCGGCTCATGATGCGCGGCATTTCCGCAAGATGGCGCACCATCGCCTTCTCGTCGTCGGCGCTGATCGTGCCGCGCGCACGGCCGGCGCCGATTGCCAGCGAAGCAAGCACGGCAAGCTGGCAGGTGAAGGCTTTGGTGGAGGCAACGCCGATTTCCGGGCCGGCCATGATCGGGAAGACGGCGTCGGATTCGCGGGCGATGGTCGATTCCCGCACGTTGACCACGGCGCCGATCTTCAAACCGTTGTCTTTGCAGTAGCGGAGTGATGCCAGCGTATCGGCGGTCTCACCCGACTGCGATATGAAGAGGGCTGCCTGCGAGGGCTGCAGCGGCATTTCACGGTAACGGAACTCCGAGGCGACATCGATTTCGACCGGCAGGCGCGCATAACGCTCGAACCAGTATTTGCCGATCAGGCCGGCGAGATAGGCCGTGCCGCAGGCCGAGATTGCAAGACCGGTCGCGGCCTTGAAATCGATGGCGGATGCATTCGGGCTGATCGTGTTGGCGGCGAAATCCACATAGTGGCTGAGCGCATGGGAGATGACCTCGGGCTGCTCGTAGATTTCCTTTTCCATGAAGTGGCGGTGATTGCCCTTGTCGACCACATAAGCGGTCGCCTGGGAGATCTGCCGCGGACGCTTGACCACCCTGCCGGAGAAATCGAGTACGGTCGCGCCCTCGCGGTTGATGATCGCCCAGTCGCCATCGACGAGATAGGTGATCTCGTTGGTGAATGGCGATAGCGCAATGGCATCCGAGCCCAGGAACATTTCACCCTTGCCGTAACCGATGGCCAGCGGCGGGCCGGAGCGGGCCGCCATGATCGTGCCTGGGTCATTCTTTAGCATGACCGCCAGCGCATAGGCGCCGGTGACGCGGTTCAGCATCTTCAGCATGGCTTCGCGCGGGGAAAGACCCTCGCGCAGATATTTCGCCATCAGGTGGGCGACGACTTCCGTATCGGTCTGGCTTTGAAAGGCAGCGCCCTCGTGGCTCAGCTCGTCACGCAGCTCGGAGAAGTTCTCGATGATGCCATTGTGGACGACGGCAACGCCTTCGACGAAATGCGGATGGGCGTTGGTCTCGTTCGGCACACCATGGGTTGCCCACCGCGTATGGGCGATGCCGGTCGTTCCGGGCAGCGGCTCGCTGTCGAGACGCTTTTCGAGATTGAAGAGCTTGCCCTCGGCGCGGCGGCGATCCATCACACCTTCATGGATGGTGGCGACGCCGGCGGAATCATAGCCGCGATATTCCAGCCGCTTCAGCGCATCGACGAGACGGCCCGCAACCGGCGCATTTCCGACGATCCCCACAATTCCACACATGCAAACATCCCCTCAGACCTATCCAGTGAGGCCACTCCTAGCGATTCTCGCTTATTTCTCAATTGGTACGGCGGTCACTTTCGGTGTCCGCCCGTTACGCAAGAAGGCTCAACCCTTGGCCTTTTTCGCCGCCTTGATGGCAAGTGCCCGCTCGCGCAGCAGCTTGGCCCGCTCGGGCTTGATTTCCTGCCGCGCACGGCCGAAAGCCAGCGCATTATCAGGCACACCCGCCGTGATGACGCTACCCGAAGCGATATAGGCGCTGTCCCCTATCGTGACGGGGGCAACCAGCGACGAGTTCGAGCCGATGAAGGTGTCCTTGCCGATAACAGTCTCGAACTTGTTCACGCCGTCATAATTGCAGGTGATCGTGCCGGCACCGATATTGGTGCCGGAGCCGATGACGGCATCACCGATATAAGTCAGGTGATTGACCTTGGCGCCCTCGCCGATCTTGCCATTCTTGACCTCGCAGAAATTGCCGACTTTGGAACCATTGGCGAGATCGGCACCTGGCCGCAGGCGCGCAAACGGGCCGACCGTCGCACCTTCGCTGACATGGGCGCCCTCGATATGCGAGAAGGCATGAATGACCGCGCCGCTATCGATGACGGCGCCGGGACCGAAGACGACGTTCGGCTCGATCAGCGCATCCTGGCCAATCACGGTGTCATAGGAGAGGAAGACCGTCTCCGGGGCGATCATAGTAACACCCGAGAGCATCAGTTCATGACGGCGGCGCTCCTGCCAGAAACGTTCGATCGCAGCGAGTTCAGCACGGTTGTTGCAGCCGGCCATCTCGACTTCAGGCGCATCGACGGCAGTGACGCGGCCACCGAGCGAGCGGGCGATCTCGACAAGATCCGTCAGATAATATTCGCCCTTGGCATTGCTGTTGCCGATGCGTGACAGAAGGTCGAGAGCCTTGCGGCCGTTGATCGCCATCAGGCCGCTATTGCACCACTTGACGGTGCGCTCGGCATCGGTCGCGTCCTTTTCCTCGCGAATGGCAATCAGTTCGCCGTCCTTGACGAGCAGACGTCCGTAGCCGGTCGGACGATCCGTGTGAAAACCAATCACGACGATGTCACTGCCTTCGGCAATCGCCTTGCGCGCCTCGAGCAGCGGACCCGCCGTCTGGAGCGGCACATCACCGTAGGTCACAAGGATATCGTCATAGCCTTCGGCAATCGCCTCGCGGGCGGCGAGAACAGCGTGGCCGGTACCGAGACGTTGTTCCTGAATGTAGGATTTGATCGTCACGCCGCCGATATCGGCGGCCCTCGCCACTTTCTCGGCATCGCGGCCGACGACGAGGGCCACGGATGAAACGCCTGTCGCGGCCACGGCATCGACGACATGCGCGATCATCGGCCGGCCGGCGACCTCATGAAGCACCTTCGACTTTGCGGATTTCATTCGCGTGCTGTCGCCGGCGGCGAGAATGACGGCAAGGCAGGTGCGTTCCATGGGCAGACTCCGAAAATCCATTGCTAGTCGGCTGTTCTGCCGCTCATAGCAGCAAGGCGAGGCTTCAAAAAGACGAAATCGGCAGGGAAACGATGGGCTCGGAGAGTGCGGAGAAGGCTTCGTGGACGTGATCCCTGCCCTCGACGATGACATCTTCCATCGCCTTGCGCGCCGCTGCGGCATTGCCTGCGGCGATGGCATCGACGATGCGCATGTGGGTTTCGGCGATGTTGGCGAAACCGTTCTGCGAGGGCGGCGTGCTCATGCGGAACATGCCGACGAGTGCCGCCTCGATGAGCCCACCGAGCGTGCGCATGAAGGGATTGTGGGATACCTCGGAAACGGCGAGATGGAAGCGCAGGTCGGCAAGTGCCAGACTGTCGGACGTGTGGCCGCTTGCGGCCATGTCGAGCGCCAGACCGCGCAGCAATTCGATATCGGCCGCGTTTGCGCGCTCGGCCACGAGACCGGCGGCAAATGGTTCGAAAGCCAGGCGGATATCGTAGAGCTGCAGGAGGAATTCTTCGCTCACACCGTTGGCGAAATGCCAGGAGATGATTTCGGTGTCGAACATGTTCCAGAAGTTCTTTTCCGTCACACGCGTGCCGACACGCGCCTTTGCAACGACCATGCCCTTGGCGGCAAGCGTCTTCATCGTTTCACGCAGCACCGTGCGTGAGACCTTGAAGCGCTGCGCCAGCTCTCCATCTCCAGGCAAAATCGTGCCGACAGGATAGATGCCGGCAACGATTGAACGGCCGAGTTCGTCGACGACATGCGCGTGGCTTGTTCGGGTTCTTCGCCCTGCCTTACGGGTTTCAAGCTGTCTGTTGCGCAATCCGTTACTCCTCCTAGCCATATCTCCTGTTCAGACTGGAAAGGAAAAGGATGGCCTTCTGCATTACCATGAATGCAAAAAGCAGCAGGCCAATCAGGATTTTCGTCCACCAGCTCGACAGCGTACCGTCGAAGGTGATGTAAGTCTGAATGAGCCCCTGGATCAGCAGACCGATGAAGGTCCCTGCCACGAATCCCGCTCCTCCTGTCAGCAGCGTCCCTCCGATGACGACTGCCGCGATGGCATCCAGTTCGACGCCCACCGCCGCAAGAGAATATCCGGCAGAGGTGTATAGGGAAAAAACGATTCCGGATAGGCCCGCCAGGAAACCCGACAATGCGTAGATCTGGATCGTCGTGCGCGCCACCGGAACGCCCATCAATTGCGCCGTCTGCACGCCGCCGCCCAGCGCATAGACATTGGTCCCGAAACGGGTGCGGTGGGCGATGAAGATGCCGGTTGCGAAGACGACCAGCATGATGCCGCCGATCAGCGTCAGGCGTCCACCGCCCGGCAGACGGTAGTAGAGGCTGGTCAGCGTCGAATAATATTCGTGATCGATCGGAATGCTGTCGATCGACAGGACATAGGCCATGCCGCGAGCAAGGAACATCCCGGCAAGGGTTACGATGAAGGGTGGCATCTGCAGGAAGTGGATGATCATGCCCATGACCGCACCGAAGGCCGTGGTAATGATGAGAACGATTGCGAAGGCCGCCAGCGGATGAATGCTGGTGTTCTGCAGGATCACGGCGAGAAAGACGCCGGTGAAGGCGATGACGGACCCGATCGACAGATCGATACCACCGGAGATGATGACGAAGGTCATGCCGACGGCGGCAATGCCGAGAAATGCGTTATCCGTCAGCAGGTTGCCGATGACGCGTGTCGACAGCATGTTCGGATATTGCAGCGTGCAAACCGCATAGGCGAGCACGAAGATGACGATCGTTGCAAGGAGCGGCAAATATTTGGAATTCATTTGTGCCCTCCTGCGTCCGTTCGGCGAGTGAAGAAGCTGGCGAGCGATTGCATGGCCGGCGACTGGATGACCAGGATGACAATGATGATGACCGCCTTGATGATGAGGTTGAACTCCGGCGGAAAGCCGGAAAGCAGGATACCGGTATTGACCGCCTGGATGATCATCGCGCCGATCAGCGAACCGATGATGCTGAAGCGGCCGCCGAGAAGCGAATTGCCGCCGACGACAACGGCGAGGATGGCATCGAGCTCCAGCCAGAGGCCGGCATTGTTGGCGTCCGCCCCCTTGATGTCGGCGGCGACGATGATGCCGGCGATGGACGCGCAGAGGCCGCTCAGCATATAGACCGCCATCAGCAGCACCGGCGTCTGTACGCCTGAAAGCGTGCTCGCGCGCCTGTTGATGCCGACTGCCTCGATCAGCATGCCGAGCGCCGTGCGGCGAACCAGCAGAATGACCAGTAGGGCGGCGATCAGCCAGATGACGACGGGCATGGGCAGGAAGGCGAAGGAGCCGCTGCCGAGAAAGATCAGCCCGTCATCGTTGAAGGTCATGATGACACCTTCGGTAATGAGCTGGGCTATCCCGCGGCCGGCGACCATCAAAACAAGGGTCGCAATGATCGGCTGGATGTTGAGGACGGCAACGAGAAAGCCGTTCCAGAAGCCGCAGAGCAGACCGATGATAACGGTAAGGGCCAGCGTATAGGCAAGCGAATTACCTTCGACGATCGACGAAGCCGCGACGGCGCCGCAGATCGCGATCACGGCGCCGACCGAAAGGTCGATGCCCTTGGTGGCGATGACGAGGGTCATGCCAATCGCCAGCAGCGCCACGGGCGCGCCGCGATTGAGCACATCGATGATGCTTCCATAAAGCCGGCCGTTTTGAACAATCACATCAAGAAACTGCGGGAAGAAGCTGAAATTCAAGAGAATAACAACCAAAAGCGCAATCAATTGCGGCGCAAGACGAGAGCCCAGCACCTTCAGCGAGGCAGTCATGCATCCTCCGTTCGTTTGTCGGCGGCAGCAATGGCGTCGACGATGCCGGCGGCGGTAATGCGCTCACCGGTCAATTCAGCGATATGTTCGCGATCGCGCAGTACGATGACGCGCGAACTGTAGGCGACCAGCTCTTCCAGTTCCGAGGAAATGACGATCAGCGACATGCCCTTGGCGCACAATTGCTCGATCAGCTTGATGATCTCGGCATGGGCGCCGACATCGATGCCACGGGTCGGTTCGTCCAGGATCAGGAAATCCGGATTTGTGGCGAGCCAGCGGGCAAGGATCGCCTTCTGCTGATTGCCGCCCGACAGCAGCCGGATGGGTTTTTCGCGATCGGTCGTGCGGATATCGAGCGCCTTGATGTATTCGTCGGCAACCGCATTCTGTTCTGCGCGCGAAAGCGGCCGTGCCCAGCCTCGGCGGGCCTGCAGGGCAAGGACGATGTTCTCGCGGATGGACAGGTCGCCGATGATGCCATCGGTCTTGCGGTCCTCCGGGCAAAAGCCGAAACCCTTGCCGATCGCAGCACGCGGGCTTGACAGCGTCACCGGCGATCCATCGATCCTGGCGACGCCGCTGTCGGCGCTTTCGATACCGAACATGAGTTCGGCGGTCTCTGTGCGCCCGGAGCCCAGAAGTCCGGCAATACCGACGACTTCGCCGACACGGACCTCGAGATCGAAGGGCTTCACCTTGCCGCGTTTCCCAAAGCCCTCGAAAGTATATTTGACCTCGCCGGCGGCAATGGTGCGTTCTTTGGCGGCATGTTCCGTCTGGGCGAGTTCGCGCCCGAGCATCATGGCGATCAGGTTCTGCCGTGGCAGTTCGGCCGCCTCGTGCGTACCGACGAGCCTGCCATTTCGCAGCACGGTGATGCGGTCGCCGATTGCATAAACCTGTTCAAGAAAATGTGTAATAAATACAATGCCTAATCCGCGCTTCTTCAAGTCATTTATGACGCCAAAAAGCATTTCGACTTCATGCGTATCGAGACTTGCCGTTGGCTCATCCAGAATGAGCACCTTGCCGGAGAGATCGACAGCCCGGGCGATCGCCACGATCTGCTGGACGGCGACCGAGAATCGGTCGAGCTGCGCGGTTACATCGATATCGAGGCCATAGCCTGCTAGAAGTTCGCGGGCATTCCGATTCATGGTGCGGGCATCGATCATGCCGAAGCGCTTCGGCTGGCGGCCGAGGAAAAGGTTTTCCGCAACGCTGAGATTCGAAAGGAGGTTGACCTCCTGGTAGACGGTGCCGATGCCGAGCTTCTGGGCGGCCAGCGTATCGGCCGGATCGATCTCGTGACCTTCCAGCGTCAGGCTTCCGCCGTCGCGGCGATAGGCCCCTGTAATGCACTTGATGAGCGTCGATTTGCCGGCGCCATTTTCGCCGAGAAGCGCATGTACCTCGCCCCGGCGTAACGTGAAATCCACCTTGTCCAGGGCAACGGCGCCGGGGAAGAATTTCGATATGCCTGAAGCTGCGAGAATATTCTCGAAATTGTGAACCATGAGGGTTGCTGTTTCCTGATATTGCGCCTTACGCCTGTACCAAAAACGGGCATGACGCCCTGCTGGTACCGGCAGTTCCGCACCGGTCCATGATGGACCGGTGCGGTTCCAGCTGCAATCAGTAACCCTGACCCTTCTTCTCTTCGTAGACCTTCATCGGGTCGTCGGCAGGCGTGTAAAGCTTGGACTCGGTCTGGATCCACTTCGGCGGAGCCTTCTTGTCCTTCAGATAGGCATCAAGCGCATCGAAGGCCGGACCTGCCATGTTCGGCGTCAGCTCAACCGTGGCATTGGACTCACCCTCGGACATGGCCTTGAAGATATCCGGCACGGCGTCGATGGAGACGACGAGGATATCCTTGCCGGGCTTCAGGCCAGCTTCTTTGATCGCCTGGATGGCGCCGACGGCCATATCGTCGTTATGGGCGTAGAGAGCGCAGATATCCTTGCCGCCATTTTCCGCCTTGAGGAAGCTTTCCATGACTTCCTTGCCCTTGGTGCGGGTGAAGTCACCGGTCTGGCTGCGAACGATCTTCAGGTTGTCGTGACCGGCAAGAGCCTCTTCGAAGCCCTTCTTGCGAGCGATGGCCGGCGACGAACCGGTCGTGCCCTGCAGCTCGACGACATTGCACTTCTTGTCGCCGACGGTCTTGACCAGGAAGTCGCCTGCAACCTTGCCTTCATGGACCAGGTCGGAAGTAACAGCTGTCAGATAGAGATCGTCGGGAGCCTTGATGGTACGGTCGAGAAGGATAACCGGAATCTTGGCTTCCTTGGCTTCCTTCAGAACGTCGTCCCAGCCGGTTTCAACGACAGGAGCAACGAGAATGGCATCGACGCCCTGTGCAATGAAGGAACGAAGAGCCTTGATCTGATTTTCCTGTTTCTGCTGTGCATCGGCAAACTTGAGATCGATGCCGCGCTTTTTTGCCTGTTCCTTCGTCACGGTCGTTTCAGCCGCGCGCCAGCCCGATTCCGAGCCGATCTGCGAGAAGCCGACGGTCAAGCCGGCAGCCGAAGCCGAACCGAACATGCAGGCAGCCAAAATCGTGGCACTCAAAAGTGCAGTCTTCAATTTCATGATGTCCTCCCAATGCCGCGTCTCGCGGCGCAGGATCAAAAAATCATATAGTAATACTTTTGTAAATGAGCATTTTAGTATGCACCGCAGCAAAAAAGGCGCCCTTTTCAGGGCGCCTTTTCGCAACTGCGAGTTACAAACTCTGCTTATTGCGCCGGCAGCTTGTCGTCCACGCCTTCGATGTAGAAGTTCATGCCGAGCAGCGTGCCGTCATCGGCCTTCTCGCCGGCCTTCAGCCAGGGCGTGCCGTCCTGCTTGTTGATCGGACCGGTGAAGGGATGCAGTTCGCCGGACTTGATCTTGGCCTCGGTTTCCTCAGCCATCTTCTTTACGTCGTCAGGCATATTCGTGTAGGGCGCCATCTTGAGGATACCGTCCTTCAGGCCGTCCCAGCTCTGCTCGGACTTCCAGGTGCCATCCAGAAGCGCGTGAACACGCTTGGAGTAGTAGTTGCCCCAGGTATCGACGATTGCCGTCAGCTGCGCTTTCGGGCCAGCTGCGATCATGTCCGATGCCTGACCGAAAGCGTGGATGCCACGTTCTTCGGCAACCTGCATCGGTGCGGTCGTGTCGGTATGCTGCGTCAGCACGTCGACACCCTGGTCGATCATGGCCTTGGCGGCGTCGGCTTCCTTGCCCGGGTCGAACCAGGTGTTGACCCAGATGACCTTCAGCTTGAAGCTCGGGTCGATCGACCTGGCGCCCTGCTCGAAGGAGTTGATGCCCATTACGACTTCCGGGATCGGGAAGGAGGCGATGTAGGCAGCGCCGTGGTTCTTCGAGGTTTTGGCAGCGATCTGGCCGAGGATGTAGCGACCTTCATAGAAACGCGAGTTGTAGGTCGCGAGATTCGGGCCGGACTTGTAACCGGTGCCGTGCTCGAACTTGACCTTCGGGAACTTGGCAGCGACCTTCACCGTCGCGTCCATGAAGCCGAAAGACGTGGTGAAAATCAGCTGGCAGCCAGAGCGGGCAAGGCGCTCGATGGCGCGCTCGGCATCCGGGCCTTCCGGAACGTTTTCGAGATAAGGCGTCTCGATCTTGTCGCCGAATTCGGCCTGGACCTGCTGGCGGCCGACATCGTGCGCCTGCGAATAACCGCCGTCATTGTGTGCCCCTACATAGACGAAGCAGACCTTCGTCTTATCCGCTGCCGCGGCAGCAGAGGAAATGCCAATCACGGCTGCTGCCGATGCGGCAAGTGTGAGTGCGAACTTCTTCATGATGACCCCTGTTGGTTTGAAGTTATTCCGGAAACCCGTCCGTGTTCTTGTTTTATCGCTCCGGTACGAAGGCTTTTCCAAGCGACGCGGGCGTGTTGATCAACGTCGTGCGTCGATTATGAGAAATGATGATGAGAACTACAATAGTCGCGGCGTAGGGCAGCATCGAGAGGAACTGCGCGGGAATGCCGAGGCCAAAGGCCTGCGCATGAAGCTGCAGGATCGTGACCGCGCCGAACAGATAGCCACCGGCAAAAACCCTCCACGGACGCCAGGAGGCAAAGACGACAAGCGCCAGCGTGATCCAGCCGCGGCCGGCCGACATGTTCTCCACCCATTGCGGCGTATAGACGAGCGAAAGCTGCGCACCGGCGAGACCCGCGCAGGCACCGCCGAACATGACGGCCAGATAGCGCGTGCGGATGACGTGAATGCCAAGCGCATGGGCCGAGCCGTGACTGTCACCTATTGCCCGGAGCTTCAGGCCGGTCCGGCTCTTGAACAAGAACCAGCTGACGCCGAGGAGCAATGCGATTGACAGATAGAAGATCAGGTCCTGCTTGAAGAGCACCGGGCCGATAACCGGAATACCGGACAGGAGCGGAATGTCGATCTCCTCCAGCCGGATACCCGGTACGCTGACATAGGGCTCGCCGAGCTGGCCGGAGACGCCAAGGCCGAGAAGGGTCAGCGCCAGGCCGGTTGCCACCTGGTTTGCCACCAATGTCAGCGTCAGGAAGGCAAAGAGCAACGAAAACAGCCCGCCCGCGACGATGCCGCAGATGATGCCGACATAGGGAGAGCCCGAGATCTGCGCACCGGCGAAGGCGGCGACAGCGCCCATAATCATCATGCCCTCGACACCGAGATTGAGGACACCGGAGCGCTCCGTCACGAGTTCGCCGAGTGCGGCGATGACGAGCGGCGTGGAGGCGGTAATGACCGTCAGAAGAATGGCTTCGAAGATGCTCATGCCACGCCACCCCTGACCCGCGACCAGACGATGCGGATTTTGTAATAGATCAGCGTGTCACAGGAGAGCACGAAGAAGAGGATCAGCCCCTGAAAGACACGCGTGACCTTGTCCGAAACACCGATCGAAAGCTGCGCCGCCTCACCACCCAGATAGGTCAATGCCAGCACCAGACCCGAAGCGATGATGCCGAGCGGATTGAGGCGGCCGAGGAAAGCGACGATGATGGCGGTGAAGCCATAGCCCGGCGAAATCGCCGGCTGCAGGTGGCCGATGGAACCCGAAACCTCGCAGATGCCGGCAAGGCCTGCCAGCGCGCCGGAAAAGAGGAAGCTGAACCAGATCATCTTCTTCGAAGAGAAGCCTGCAAAGCGCCCTGCCCGTTCCGACTGGCCGAGCACGACGATCTCGAAGCCCTTCAGCGTGAAGCGCATCATGAACCAGACGAGCACCGCCGCAATAATGGCGAAGATGAAGGCCCAATGGGCGCGTCCCGATTCCTCCCAGATCGTCGGCACAATCGCCTCCGGCGCGAAATCGCGCGAGACCGGGAAATTAAAGCCTTTGGGATCACGCCATGCGCCCCGGATCAGCCAGTCGAGAAACAGCTGGGCGATATAGACCAGCATCAGCGAGGTCAGGATCTCGTTGGTATTGAAATGCGCCTTCAGGAGTGCCGGAATGGCAGCAAACAGCGCGCCGCCGAGCGCGCCCAGGATCAGCATCAGCGGCAGGACGAGCGGCGAATGCCAGTCGTAGAAGACGATCGGAATATATGAGCCGGTGATCGCGCCGATGGTGAACTGGCCTTCGGCGCCGATGTTCCAGTTGTTGGAGCGATAACAGACCGCGAGACCGACGGCGATCAGGATCAGCGGTGCGGCCTTGACTGCCAATTCATGCAGCGACCACACTTCCAGAAGCGGCTCGAGGAAGAAGGCGTCGAGCGCTTCGACCGGATCCTTGCCGAGCATGGCGAACATGATAGCGCCGAATATCAGCGTCAGGACGAGAGCGAGAAGCGGTGAAACGAAGGCATAGAGTTTCGAGACCTGCGGGCGCTTTTCAAGCTCAATGCGCATGAGCAGCCTCCGCAACATGCTTGCTTTCATGCAGCCCGCCCATCAGCAGGCCGATCTTCTCGCGCGTGAGTTCACCTGCCGCATAAGGTTTCGAAAGACGTCCCTCGGAAATGACAGCGATATCAGTCGCGACTTCGAAGATCTCGTCGAGATCCTGGCTAATGACGACGACGGCCGAACCCGCCTTTGCCAGGTCCACCAATGCCTGACGGATGCGGCTTGCGGCACCAGCGTCCACGCCCCAGGTCGGCTGATTGACGACCAGAACGGAGGGCTGACGATCAAGCTCGCGGCCGACAATGAATTTCTGCAGGTTGCCGCCGGAGAGCGAGCCTGCGGCTGGGTCATCTCCGCTCTTGCGCACGTCCATGGCTTCCGAAATGCGACGTGCGGCAGATTTTACTGCGCCGTAGCGGATGATGCCGAGGATGCCGAGGAAGGCTTTGCGGTCGGACTGGCTGCGGGCCAGCACCAGATTATCGGAGAGTTTCATGGTGGAAACGGCCGCATGGCCATGCCGCTCTTCCGGCACGAAGCCGGCACCGAGCAGGCGGCGCGCGGTAATGCCCTGCGCTCCGACCGGCTTCTTGCGGATCACGATCGCTTCGGCCGAGGTGACAGGATATTCGCCTGACAGCGCATCGAAGAGTTCGCTCTGTCCATTGCCCGCAACGCCGGCGATCGCGAGGATCTCGCCCGACCGTACCGTCATGGAGACACCGCGCAGCGGCATGGCAAAGGGCGTGCGTGCAGCGACGGAAAGGTTCGAGACCGCAAGCTGCACATCACCCTTGTCACTGCGCTCGGGATGCGTGACGGAAGCTACCTCGCTGCCGACCATCATGCGGGCGAGAGAGGCTGGCGTCTCCTGCTTCGGATCGCAGGCGCCGGTTACGCGGCCATGACGCAGCACGGTGGCGCGATCACAGATGCGCTGCACTTCTTCCAGTCGGTGGCTGATATAGAGAACGGAGCGACCCTCGGCGCGCAGCTTGAAGAGGGTTTCGAAGAGCTTGTCGGCCTCCTGCGGCGTCAGCACCGATGTCGGCTCGTCGAGAATAATAAGCTTCGGGTTCTGCAGTAGAGCGCGAACGATCTCGATCCGCTGGCGCTCACCGACCGAGAGATCGGCGACATGGGCGTGCGGATCGAGCGGCAGGCCATAGGCCTGCGACAGCGCCCTCGCCTCTTCGGCGATCCTGCCGATCGGAATGCTGTCATCAAGCGAAAGCGCGATGTTTTCCGCAACGGTCAGCGCCTCAAACAGCGAGAAATGCTGGAAGACCATGCCAATGCCGAGCTTCCGGGCCTCGCCCGGCGAGGTGATCGTGACCGACCTGCCCTCCCAGAGGATATGCCCGTCCGTCGGCTCCAGAACGCCGAACAGCATCTTGACCAATGTCGATTTGCCTGCGCCATTTTCGCCGAGGAGCGCATGAATTTCGCCCGGCGCTATATCGAGATCGATTTCATTGCAGGCGGCAAAGCTACCGAAGAATTTCGTCAGCTTCTGGACCGATAATAACGTACCGGAAGCCGGCACATTCAATGGCGACACGTTCCCCTCATTTCTTCTGCCGACCGGTCCGTTCGGATCTCATGGAATCAGCAGCGTCGTTCCGGTTGTTCTTCTTGTTTCCAGATCTGCGTGGGCCCGCCCAACCTCACGCAGCGGATAGGTTTGGTTGATATTGATACGCACTTTGTTGCTGCGCACAACATCAAATAGATGGTTTGCACAATCGGTTAGCTCCTGACGTGAGGCGATATAGGTGAAGAGCGTCGGCCGCGTGGCATAGAGCGAGCCCCTCTGGGCGAGATGCGCCATGGTAAAATTCTCGATCGCGCCCGAGGATTGGCCAAACGACGCGAAGAGCCCGCGCGGCTTCAGGCAATCAAGTGATTGCGGGAAAGTATCGCGGCCGATCGAGTCATAGACCACGTCCACACCCTTGCCACCGGTGATCTCCCGCACGCGCTCTGCGAAGTTCTCGGTCTTGTAGTTGATGACATGATCATAGCCATGTTCGAGCGCCAACTGGACCTTGTCGGCGGAACCTGCCGTGCCGATGACGGTTGCACCGAGCGCCTTCGCCCACTGGCCGGCGATGAGGCCGACGCCGCCGGCTGCGGCATGAAACAGCAGCACGGTCTCGGGGCCGACCTTGAAGGTTCGGTTCAACAGATATTCCGCCGTCATGCCCTTCAGCATCATGGCAGCGGCCGTTTCCAGGCTGATGCCGTCAGGCACCTTTACCAGATGTTTCGTCTCGATATTGCGTTCCGCGCTATAGGCGCCATCGGCACTGGCATAAGCGACGCGGTCGCCCACGGCGAAATCGGCTGCGCCGGGGCCGACGGATGTGACGACGCCGGCGCCTTCCTTGCCGGTCACGAAGGGCAGATGCGGCGCCTTGTAGGTGCCGTCGCGGAAATAGACGTCGATGAAATTCAGTCCGACCGCTTGCTGGCGGATCTGCACCTGCCCCTCAGAAGGCGGCGGCAGATCGATATCGACATATTCGAAAACCTCGGGACCACCGTTTCTGGAGAAAGAAACCGCTTTCGTCTTTGTCATCTCAGTCTACCTCATTTACGTCCAAGCGCCGGGAAGAATTGGAGCACGGCACCGATAACGTAAAGATAGATCCCGCTCACGATGAAGAGAACGACCGCCCATTGCGGCATGTCGAAATACTTCAGCAGCGAATAGGCACCGAGTGCCGACCACAGCAGAAAGACGCCGAGGTTCAAAGGGCGCAGACGCTGGACCCGTACGGGGTGCAGGAAGTTGATCGGCAGGAAAGTCAGGATCACGGAGACAGTGACGACGATAAAGGCGGTCATTTCGCTCGCATGCATGACGAAGAGCGTGAAGACCACCATATTCCAGACGACGGGGAAGCCGGAAAAGAAATACTCCTCCGTCTTCATGCCCATATCGGCATAATAGATGGCACTGGAAACGACGATCATGCCGGCGGCCGCAAAGGACCAGGGCTCGCCGATCATGCCGCTCTGATAGAGCGCAAAAGCCGGCAGCAGCACATAGGTCACGTAATCGATGATATTGTCGAGCGTATCGCCGGACCAGTTGGGCAGGACTTCCTTGACGCGCACCTTGCGGGCGATCGGCCCGTCGATGCCATCCACCAGGAGTGCCAGGCCCAGCCACCAGAACATATCGACGAAACGATGCTCGGCGGCGGCCACCACACCGAGAAAGGCAAGGAAGGAACCGGACGCCGTCAGTATATGGACGGAAAATGCGCGCATTTCCGCGTAAGGAACGCGCTTGTAATTGAAGATTTTCATGTTCCCCCGTGACTACCTGTCGCGCCCCGCGCCGCGGCGGGCGTCGTTTTTCGCCTAATATGCATCCTTTGAATAGCTTAGCCAGCGCAAAAGCGACAGTTCATCACAGGCCAAGAATCCTGACCGTGACATGCATATTTCGCTCCCCAGCCGTGCGATGGAATGGATTGCCTTTAATTCAGCGAGGTTTTGTAATATCTGCCTCGCATGCCGATGATCATCCTGCGAACGACGAGTCCGATATCGAAATGAACGCTCCTGCAAAGACCGAAGAATTCGCCTCCGCCATTCCCGCCGGCGTTTACGCCGAGACGGTGCTGAGCGTGACGCATTACACTGA
This sequence comes from Rhizobium sp. 01T444, assembly GCF_056398305.1. Classification (NCBI taxonomy): domain Bacteria; kingdom Pseudomonadati; phylum Pseudomonadota; class Alphaproteobacteria; order Hyphomicrobiales; family Rhizobiaceae; genus Rhizobium; species Rhizobium sp. 01T444. Next base: position 134,271 of record NZ_JBFTPD010000009.1, on the reverse strand, counting down.
CCGGCTCTTCCGTTTTACGATGACCCGGCCAGATGGCTTCCGTTTCCGTTCGGGCGAATTCGCGATGATCGGCCTGATGGTCGAAGGCAAGCCGGTCTTCCGCGCCTATTCGATCGCGAGCCCGGCCTGGGCCGAAGAGTTGGAATTCTTCTCCATCAAGGTGCCGGATGGCCCACTGACCTCGCATCTGCAGCTCATCAAGCCGGGCGACCAGGTGCTGATGCGCAAGAAGCCGACGGGCACGCTGGTTCTCGATGCGCTTACCCCGGGCAAGCGCCTCTACATGTTCTCGACCGGCACCGGCGTCGCACCGTTCGCGAGCCTTATCCGCGATCCGGAAACCTACGAGAAGTTTGACGAGGTCATCCTCACGCATACGACACGCGAGATTTCCGAGCTGAAATATGGCTTCGATCTCGTCCACGAGATCCAGAACGACGAGCTCCTCAAGGAAGTCGTCGGCGACAAGCTGCGCCACTATGCGACCGTCACCCGCGAAGATTTCGAATATCGCGGCCGCATCACTGATCTTATTTCCTCCGGCAAGCTCTTCACCGATCTCGGCGTTCCGCCGATCGATCCGGCGATCGACCGCGGCATGATCTGCGGTTCTTCTGCCATGCTGAAGGATACGAAAGAAATTCTGGAAAAGGCCGGTCTCGAAGAAGGCGCCAACAGCAAGCCCGCCGAATTCGTGATCGAACGCGCCTTCGTCGGCTAAAGCCAGAAAATAGATTTCCAGGTAACGGCTCCGGAGACGGGGCCGTTTCTATTTCTGGCTCAGATAATCGATCAGATCGGCCATGGCCTCGCGCGCCTGCTCGACCTCACCCTGATGAATGGCCCTGATGACCGCGAGGTGGAGGGAGATGGAGCGATCCATCCGTTCCGGATTGGCGGTCGAATACCACAGGCGGCGAGAATGGGTCTGGACCGGCCCCAATGCTGCAGTCATGAAACTGTTCGGGCAGGCATCCTCGAGGATCTCGTCAAAGGCCTTGTCGGCGGCGAAAAAGCGCGCCACATCGCCGCTGACAGCGCATTCCTCCATGGCGCGGGCGCAGGCGACGAGCCGGGTCCTCTGCTCCTCATTCGCAGCATCGGCGACGAGAGCTGCCGCAACCGGCTCCAGCTTGCGGCGCACCTGCATGACATTGGCATGATCTTCAGCATGGATTTCGGCGATCTGCAGGCCGACGCGCGGCTTCACTACGATCAGCCCCTGCCAGGCAAGCTTCTGGATCGCTTCACGCACCGGTGTGCGGCCATGGCCCGCAAGATCGATGAGCTGTTTTTCCGTTACCAATGCACCCGGCGCCAAAGCCAGTGTCACGATAGCGTGCTCCAGCGCCAGGTAGGCGAGATGGCTTAGCGATTCCTGCATGCGGGCGAATCCCAGGCTGATATATCAATACTGGCACGGCTAGATGCCAAAGACAAGTTATCCTGATATATCAAAGTCATGCAGTACGCGAAAGCACTCCCCTTACTCGTGACGCAGCGCCTCGATGGGATTGAGCTGTGCTGCGCGTCTGGCCGGAAAGAAGCCGAAGATCATGCCGATTGCCGCCGAGAAGACGAAGGCAATGAAGATGATGAGCGGGCTGACCACGAAGGGCACATTGAGGAAGCTGACCGTACCGTATGCAAGTGTCAGCCCCAGCATGATGCCGGCTATGCCGCCGAAGAGTGACAGGGCGACGGCCTCGACGAGGAATTGCGTCAGCACCTGATTTTCAAGTGCGCCGATCGCAAGGCGGATACCGATCTCGCGCGTGCGCTCTGTCACCGATACCAGCATGATGTTCATGATGCCGATACCGCCGACAAGCAGGCTGACGGCGGCGACCGCGCCGAGCAGGCCGGTCAGCAACGTCGTCGTACCGGTCATGGCCTCGGCGATCTGCGTCATGTCGTTGACGTTGAAATCATCCTGACGGCCAGGGATGATCTTGCGGCGTTCGCGCAGCAGGTTCTCGACATCGGCTTGCACCTTTGATGTCGAGACGCCGTCACGCGCCGAGATGAGGATCGTCGGCACATTGGAGCTGCCGCTGATGCGTCGCTGGAACACCTTGACGGGCATGATGACGGCATCGTCCTGGTCGTTGCCCATGCCGGACTGGCCGCGCTTTGCCAGGACGCCGATGACCGGGCAGGAAACCTTGCCGACACGGATCAGCTGGCCGGTCGGATCGGCGGCGCCGAAAAGCTGCTCGCGCACGGTCTCGCCGATGATGCAGCGCGACTGGCCGCGCTCTTCTGCCGGCGTGAAATTGCGGCCAAGCGCCAGATCCCAGTCCTGTGCGATGAAATAGTCGTTGGTCGTGCCGTAGACCGTGGTGGAATGGTTCTGCCCACCGAAGATGACCGTCGCCGTCGACTGATTGGATGGCGCCACCGCCCGCAGGCCGGAGACCTGATCGCGGATCGCCTCAACATCCTTCAATGTGAAGCGCCGCGCCTCGGAACTGGCGCGGCCGGGACCAAACTGGCCGGGGCGCACAAAGAGCATGTTGGTGCCAAGGCGCGAAAGCTCGGTCGAAACCTGCGCCGTCGTGCCATTGCCGATGGTGACGAGCGCGATGACGGCGGCAACGCCGATGACGACGCCGAGCACGGTCAGGAAGGAACGCAGAAGATTGCGGCTGATGGCGCGCAGCGCCAGCTTCAGCGTCTCAAAGAACATGTTCTGCCCTCCGCTGATGCTCGACCTCTGTTTCCAGCTTGCCGTCGACGAAGCGCAGCAGGCGCCCTGCATAGGCGGCAATATCGGGCTCGTGGGTGACCATGACGATGGTGATGCCCTGCTCGCGGTTCAGCCGCGTCATCAGATCCATGATCTCCATGCTGGTCTTGGTATCGAGGTTGCCGGTCGGCTCATCGGCAAGCAGCAGAGCGGGTTCGGTGACGATGGCGCGGGCGATCGCCACGCGCTGCTGCTGACCGCCGGAAAGTTCCTGGGTCTTGTGGTTTTCCCTGCCCGACAGGCCGACAAGGCCGAGCGCTTCCCTCGCCCGCCTGCGCCGCTCGCCGACCGCCATACCGCGATAGATCAACGGCAGTTCGACATTCTCGACTGCAGATGTGCGCGACAACAGGTTGAAGCCCTGAAAGACGAAACCCAGCATATGGCGGCGCAAAAGTGTCAGCTGGCTGCGATCGAAGCCACCTGTCGAAATACCCTGGAAGACATAGTCGCCCGAGGTCGGTACATCGAGGCAACCGAGAATATTCATCCCCGTCGACTTGCCGGAACCGGACGGTCCCATGATCGCGACGAGTTCATGCTCGCGGATCGAAAGGTCTACGCGGTCGAGCGCGCGGATGGCCGCAGCGCCCTCACCGTAGATTTTCGAGACCTGCCTGAACTCAAGAAGTGGCGGGCGTTCCATCATCGGCTCCCGTCAGTTCGTCCGTGCCGCGGCATCGGTGATGATTGCATCCTTTTCGGTGAGTTCGCCCGATGTGACCTGGGTGAATTGACCATCGGAGGAGCCGACCTGGATCACGACGGGCGCGGGGTGGCCGTCGCGCAGCAGCCAGACGCGGCGCTGCGTGCCGGTGAGCTTGGAATCACCACCGCCGCCACTGCGGGGCAGACGCGGCGGACGGAACAGGCTGAAGATGCCGCGACCACCGCGCCCTTCCACTTGCGGCGGCGCATAACGGAGGGCCGCATTCGGCACCATCAGGGTATCCTTGACGGCCTCGACGGTGATATCCGATGTCGCCGTCATGCCGGGGCGTAGCAGCAAGTCGGCATTGTCGACCGAGAGGACCGCCTTGTAGGTGACGACATTGTTGACCACTTCGGAAGCAAAGCGGATCTGCTCAATCGCGGCCGGGAAGGTGCGGCCGGGATAGGCATCGACAGTGAAAGTCGCCTTCTGGCCGACGGCGATCTGGCCGACATCAGCCTCATCGACATCCACTTGCAGCTCCATCTTCTTGAGATCGCCGGCAATTGTGAAAAGCACGGGCGCCGAAAGCGAGGCAGCAACGGTCGCACCCGGATCGACGGAGCGGGTGAGGATCACGCCATCGATCGGCGAGACGATCTTCGCCTTGCCGAGATTGACCTCGGCAAGCTGCAGGTCCGCCTCTGAGGCCAGGACCTCGGCCTCATTGATATCCTTGGCGGCGACTGCCGAGTCATATTTGTAGGTCGCATCGTCGAGGCTCTGCTGGGTGGAGACGTTACTTTTCACGAGGCTCTTCAGGCGGTCGAGCGAGGTCGCAGCCGATTCCAGATCTGCATTCGCCTTGACCACGTTGGCCTTTGCCGAGTTGAGCTTGGCACGCGAACTCTTCACATCGGCTTCCAGCTTGTTGGTATCGAGGACGGCCAGAACATCGCCTGCCTCGACGGTGCTGTTATAGTCGACATTGACGTCACGCATGGTACCCGACAATTCGCTCGATATATCAACCTGCTGGGTCGGCTGGACGGAACCGGTGGCGGTGACGAGCACTGTGAGGTCGCCGTGCTTGACCGGCTGGGTCGTGTAGGTGATTTCGGCACGGCCTCGGCCCGCATAGAAATAGGCGGCAGCGGCGGCAGCCAGGATCACGAGCACCAGAACGATCAGGCGTCCACGCCAGCGACGGCCCTTGCTCTGCCGGCCAGCAACCAGCACGGCAGCCAGATCGGCATTTGCGCCTGTTACAGAACCGGTCTCTTTACCAGCCTCCAAATTGTCCATCTAATCCTCGATGTATGCTTCGCCGTATCAGCCCTGCTTCACGCCGAGATAATCATGCCGAAGATGAACCCAACATTACCGATGCCCTGACGATGGCACGGAAATGCGGCTGAAAAACATGAAATATTCGTAAGGAAACAGCTGGATGGCGCAGTCAGCGAAAGCTGTTCGGCAACAAGCCCGCGGGCTCGACGCGAATAATTCGGTCGACCTAGAGCGATCCACGGCTCTGGAAAGGCCGCGGCATCGTCCAAGCCCTAACGTGCAGGCAGAATTGCGGCGCCGCCTGCCGCCTGAACCGCGAGGCTGCCCATGGCAATGCCTTCGCGCAGGCAGATATCGGCGCTCGCGCCGCCAAGCCAGGCATGGATGAGCCCGGCATTGAAGGCGTCCCCCGCACCGGTCGTATCCACGACGTTGACGGTGGGGGCATTCTGATGGAGGCGCAGATCTCCGGCCGCGAAATAAGCTCCGCCGGCGCCAGCCTTCAACGCCACCGCCGGGAAGCGCTCGGCGAGCCTATCCAGCGCTACGTCCGGATCGGAGTATCCGGTGATGGCGACGGCTTCCTCGACATTCGGAAGGAAGAGATCGACGCCCTCGCAGCGATCGAGGAAATCGTGCTGGTAGATCAGCGTCTCGTCCCAGCTCGGATCGAGAGATACGGTGAGACCGTTCTCCCTCGCCTTTGCGATCAGACCGGGGATTTCCGCCAAGGTGGCAAATTCGGCGATGTGCAGATGACGCGCCTCGTTCCACGCAAGCGCCTCACCGAGCGTAGCCGGCTCCGCGCCGCCGGCACGACGGGACAGAAAGGCCCGCTCCTCGCCATTGTTGATCGCGACCGTGACCTGTGGACCGGCATCAGCCGCCCGGTCGAGAAAACGAAGGTCGACGGCGCTCGCTTTCAGTTCCGCGATCAGGCCATTCGAAAGCCCATCAGTGCCGAGACGGGAGAGCAGAGCCGTCTTGCGGCCGATATGGGCTGAATAAGCGGCCATGATGAAAGCGCCACCGCCTGCTGCAATACGCAAGTCATCGGCAAAGAGCTCACGCCCGAGCACAGGCATGGTCTCCAGTCCTGTGAAAATCAGGTCGCAATAGATCCGGCCGATGCTGAGCACCGCGGATCGCATGTCATTATCAGATGTCATTGGCGCCCGAGGGCCTTTTCCGTTTTTGCATCGAAAACATAGAGAGCACCGGAGGCTGCATGGGCATTCACGGTGCTGCCGACGGCCGGTATCACCTTACCGGGGGCGGTTGCAATCACGGACGTGCCCGTCACATCGAAATGCACCAGCGTTTCGGCGCCGAGCGGCTCGACGGCCGTCACCGTACCTGAGAGCGAAAGGACGCCCGTGCCTTCGCCGATAACCAGATCATGCGGACGCACGCCGATCAGATGCGGACCGCCCTGCCCGATGCGCAAACCATCGGCAGCAGCCGTGCCCGGCAGAAGGTTCATCGACGGGCTGCCGATGAAGCGCGCGGTGAAGACGTCGGCGGGGTTCTCATAGATATCCATCGGCGTTCCCGCCTGCAGGATGTGACCATCCTTCATGACGACGATACGGTCGGCCATGGTCATGGCCTCGACCTGATCATGGGTGACGTAAACGATCGTCGTGCCCAAGCGCTGGTGCAGGCGTTTGATCTCGATGCGCATCTGGGTGCGCAGCTGGGCGTCGAGGTTTGACAACGGTTCGTCGAAGAGGAAGGCAGAGGGATTGCGCACCATAGCGCGGCCGATCGCAACACGCTGACGCTGGCCGCCGGAGAGCGCGGCCGGACGACGGGCAAGATAATCCGTCAACCCGAGGATCTGCGCCGTCTCATCGATGCGCTTGTCCTTGTCCGCCTGCGAGAGCTTGGAGGTGTAGAGACCGAAGCCGATATTCTGGCGCACGCTCATATGCGGATAGATGGCGTAGTTCTGGAACACCATGGCGATGTTTCGCTGTTTCGGCTCGCGCTCGTTGACCACCTCGCCGCCGATCCTCAGCGTGCCGCCGGAAATGTCTTCAAGGCCGGCGATCATGCGCAGCGTCGTCGACTTGCCGCAGCCGGACGGGCCAACGAAGACAACGAATTCACCATCGGCGATCGCGAGATCAATGCCGTGGACGACATCCAGCTTGCCGTAGCGTTTGACGAGCCCCTGCAGTTCAATATTTGCCATCAGGCCGTCCCCATCAATGCCGTGAATCTGGTTTGAAGTTCCTGAGCAGCGGCGGCTTCGCGCGCTGCATTTTCCTGCGCTTGTCTGGCGAATGCGGCAGCCTTTTCCTGGTAGGCTGCAAGCGCATCCGCCATCGGTGCCGGCGCGGGGCCGCCGAAGCGGGCGCGGACGGCAACGAAATGTTCCGGCGAGACGATCTCGGCAAATTGCGCCTTGTCGATACCGGGTTTGCGGCCGGCCAGTTCCTCGAAAGCTGCGAGGAAAGGCTCGTAACCGTCATCCGAAAGACCACCGCCCTTGGCGACCACCGCGCGGGCCGCCGTTGCGGCAATTTCATGCGCCTGACGGAAGGAGAGCCCTTCCAGACGCACCAGCGAATCCGCCAGTTCCGTGATCGTGATGCAGGAGCGGCGGATATTGTCCGCTACGCGCTCGGGATCGATGCTGATCTGGGAAATGAAGGCGGCCAGCAGGTCAAGTACGCGGGCGGCCGAGTGGAAGGCCTCGTAGCCCATGCCCTGCGTTTCGCCTTCGCTGTCGTTCATATCGGTGAAGGGCGTATTGTGCATGACGTCGAGCACAGTGCGGGCGCGGCCGAAGGTCTGGCTCGCGAGATGGCGCATATGCTCGATCGGCACCGGATTTCGCTTCTGCGGCATGATCGAGGAAATCTGCACCAGCGCGTTCGGCACATAGATCTGGCCGACCTCGAAGCTCGTCCAGAACTGGAAATCCTGGATCAGGCGGCCGAGATGCAGGAACATCAGCTCGATCGCGCTATAGGTCGAGGTCGTATAGTCCACAGCGGCGATGCAGCTGTAGGAATTGCGCAGCGGCGCGGCAAAACCCAGCAGTTCGGCAACGCGGGCGCGGTCGATCGGGAAGCCCGACGTTGTGATCGCCGCAGCGCCCATGGGGCTGAGATTGACGATCTCGCGAGCTTCGGCAAAGCGCTCGATATCGCGGATCAGGACTTCAATCGCTGCCGAGAGATAATGACCGAAGGTGGTCGGCTGGGCCGGCTGGCCGTGGGTATAGGCGACGATCAGCGTCTGCTTCTCCCAGTCGGCCGTGGCGATCATCGCATCGAGCAGCTTGCGCGCCTTGACCATGAGCGCATCGATGCGTTCCTTCAGGCCAAGCTTGAACAGCGTATGGTCGATATCGTTGCGTGAGCGCGCCGTATGCAGGCGGCCGGCGATATCGACGCCAATGCGAGCCTTCAGCTCCTTCTCGATGAGGAAGAAAAAGTCTTCGACCTCGCCGGTATAGACGAGCTTTTCGGGATTGATGTCATGGTCGATCGCCTCGAGCGCGCCGGCGATCTTGCCGGCCTGCTCACGGTCGAGAATGCCGGTTTCGACCAGCATGACGAGATGAGCGCGGTCGATGCGGCGGAAGCCATCAACATGATGGGTCTTGGCGCCATCGAAGAGCGGCTTCAACACCGTTTCCTTATAGACAGGATCAGGAAAGACGCTCTTGTCGGAAAGACGGGGGTTGGTTTCGGTCATGTTTTATCCCTTCAGACCGGCCAGCATGACGCCGCGCACGATGTAGCGCTGCAGCACCAGGAAGACGAGCAGCGTCGGCAATGTCGCAAGTGCTGCACCGGTCATGATCATTTCCCATTGGATGGATTGCTCGACGGCAAAGCTCGAGAGGCCCACCGGCAGCGTGTAGAGTTCGCGGCTAGTGGTGACGATCAGAGGCCAGAAGAAGGCCGTCCAGTTGCCAAGGAAGGTGAAGATCGCGAGCGCCGAGAGGGCCGGTGTCACCAGCGGCATCGCCACCTTCCACCAGATCTGGAATTCGTTCAGGCCGTCGATACGGGCGGCTTCCAGAAAATCGTTCGGGACCGTCTCGAAGAACTGCTTCATCAGGAAGGTGCCAAAGGCAGTCATCATGCCCGGGAACATGATGCCCCAGTAGCTGTCCAGCCAGCCGAGTTGCGCCGACATCAGATACCAGGGAATGACGAGCATTTCCGTCGGGATCATCAGGGTCGAGAGGATCGCCAGGAAGATCAGGTAGCGACCACGGAATTCGAACTTGGCGAGCGTATAGCCGACAAGGCTGTCGAAGAAGACGTTCGAGAGCGTCACCGTGCAGGCAACGATCGTCGAGTTCAGGAACCAGCGCATGAAGCGGCCGTCCGAGAGAACGGTGATGTAGTTCTGCAGCGTCGGTTCGGCCGGGATGAGGCGCAGGTCGTAGACCTGGCCTGCTGTCTTCAGCGATGTCGAGAACATGAAGAGCAGCGGCGAGACCATGATCAGGCCACCGATGAAAAGCAGCGTCCAGATGAGGATGGCGCCGGGGCGGATATTGGCTTTCGGCAGCGGTGCCGTGGTGTTCGTGGTCACGGCACTCATTTGCGTTCCCTCAGAATCCAGAGCTGCAGCAGGGAGACGCAGAGCAGGATGGCGAAGAGCACGACGGTCTGCGCGGCTGCATAACCCATGTTGTAGGATGAAAAGGCCGTCTGATAGATCATCAGAACCAGAGGCTTGGTCGATCCGAGCGGGCCGCCGGGATCGTTCGTCGTCATGTTGTAGACCTGATCGAAGATGCGCAGGAAGCCGATCGAGGAGAAGACGACGAGGAAGACGGTCGTCGGCTTCAGGAGCGGCAGAGTGATCTTCCAGAGGATCGGCCATTCGCCGAGACCATCGATCTTCGCAGCCTCGTAGAAGGTGCTCGGGATGGCGCGAAGACCGGCCATGAAGATGATGATCTGGAAGCCGAGGCCAGCCCAGATGGACGTGACCATAATCGACGGCAGCGCCTGATCGACGGAGCGGATGAACTGCTGCTGCGGCAGGCCGATCATGCCGAGCACATCGTTGATGACGCCGATCGGAGCCGGCTGATAGAACCAGCGCCAGACCCAGGCCATGGCGGCAGCCGTCGTCAGGAACGGCAGGAAATAGAGCGCGCGGATCAACCCGTGCAGGAAGCGCACGCGATCCAGGAAGAAGGCCACGACGAACGAGATGATGAGGCTCAGCGGCGTGCCGATGATGAGATAGGTGAAGGTGTTGCGGAAAACCTTCCAGAACTGCGGGTCGTTATAGAGCTTCACATAATTGGCGACGCCGATGAATTTCGGCGGCTTCATCAGGTTCCAATTGGTGAAGGACAGGTAGAAGGCCTGCAGCGTCGGATAAAAACGGATCACGCAGTAAAACAGGATCGGCAGGGCAAGGAATGTCCAGACCCAGACGAGGCGCTTCTGGCGCATCGTCAGCCGATCCCAGAACGATCCGGCGGGACGGCTCAAGGCCGCCCCTTCCGTATTCGCGGGTGCGGAGCTCATGGCCGTCCCTTATTTGCTCTTGGCGTTGTCGATGATTTCCTGCTCGGCGGTTGCGGCCTGAGCAATGGAATCTTCGGGCGACTGGCCTTCCAGGAGAACGCGGTTGACCATGTCGATGGCGTTCTGGCGCTGGCCGGCTTCATCCACGAAGAGCGAGGTGTGCGAATAAGCGAGCGCCTTCAGGAAGGGCGCATAGATCGGGTTCTTGAGGTTTTCGTCGGTCAGAGCAGCTTCGCGGCGGGCCGGCAGTTCGCCGACGGTGCCGAGCCAGATCTTCATGGCTTCTGGCGAGGTCACGTAAGCGAGGAACTTCTTGGAGGCTTCAAGCTTTTCGCCCGATACCTTGGCGCCGATGCCGTTGGCGAAATAGCTTGCATAGTTGGAACGCAGGCCATCCGCATTGGCCGGAAGCTCGGTGACGCCCCATTCGAAATCCTTGATGCTGCCGAAGGAGCCGAGACGGAAAGTGCCGTCGATGGTCATCGCCGCCTTGCCGCCGCGGAAGGCTGCCTGGCCCTCATCCATGAAGCCGGTCTGACCGACCTTCTTTTCGGTCTGCAGGCTGGTGTAGAATTTCAGCGCCTTGATGCCGGCATCGCTATTGTAGGTCACCTTGGAATAGTCGGCAGTATAGGGCTCGCCGCCAAACTGGCGGATCAGCACTTCACGCCACCACTGGTGATCCTGGCCGCCCATGTCGAGCGTCGTGCCTTCGACGGCAATGTTGCCGGCGGCATCGCGCTTGACTGTCTTTTCGGCCGCAGCGACGAATTCATCGACGGTCTGCGGCGGCTTGTTCGGGTCGAGACCGGCTTCCTGGAAGAGCTTCTTGTTGTAGAAGAGCGCCAGCGAACGGACGGCGGTCGGCAGGCCGTAGTAGTCGTCACCGCGCTTCATGGCTGATACGATCGGGAAGAAGTCCTTCTCGATCTGGTCATGCGGGAAAGCGTCTGTTGGCAGCGGCTGCAGTAGTCCACCGGCGATGAACTGGTCGAGCCAGCCATAGAAGAGCTGCATCACATCAGGACCATTGCCGGCGAGATTGGCGGCAACGACGCGCGTCTGGTAGTCGGCATAGGGGAAGGTCGTCTGCTTGACGGTGATGTCAGGATTGGCCTTCTCGAAATTGGCGATCAGCTGGTCCATCGCCTTGACGCGCGTATCGTAGACATACTGCCAATATTCGATTTCGACCGCCTGGGCGCTGTTAACCGCAACCATGCTGATGCCGGCAAAAAGCCCGGCCAATAAGATTCCGCGACGCATATTATCCCTCCATTGCCGAGCCGGCCTTCGAACCGCTCGCGCTCATTTGGTTCCCCAGGGCATCCCGCACATCGGCGGCGCCCCGATTTGATTGGCTCGGGAAGATGGAACTGAGGCTCCTCATCCTCGGCATCGCACTGCGACCCTTTCAGGCTGGTTCGGGCGGAGGGTTTTGTCAATAAGATAATTTAGTTTAATTATTCTATTGCTCCTCTCATGATATCGGCGCTATCCATATCGGCAGAGACGAGGGCGGCGAGATGACACGGCAATCCGGCAAGCAGCAGATCGCGATGGGCAAGAACCCCGAGCGCAGCCGTGACCACAATCGTCGTGTCGTGCTCGATGTCGTACGCATGCATGGTTCGCTCGGCCGCATGCATATCGCCAAGCTGACGCACCTGACTGCGCAGGCGGTGGCCAATATCGTCGACGAGCTCGTCAGCGAAGAGCTGCTGATGGAGATCGGCCGCTTGCGTTCCGGCCGCGGCCAGCCGCCGATCCAGTTTGCCGTCAACCCTGATGGAGCCGTCACGATCGGCGTCGAAATCGCTGCCGACCATATGGTTACGACGGTACTCGACCTTTCCGGCAAGGTGCGTTCCGAGACCATCATGCCGGTGGAGAATACGAGCCCGGAACATATCGTTCCGCTCTTTACCGGCGAGGTGAAGAAGGTCCGCAAGCACTTCCCGTCCAAGCTTCTCGGCATCGGTGTGGTCATGCCTGGCCCCTTCGAGATCGAAGGCATGAGCTCGGTCGGCCCGACCACCCTGCCCGGCTGGAGCAGCATCAATCCGGCTGCATTGCTCAGCGAAGCGAGCGGCGAGACCGTTATCGTCGAAAACGATGCGAATGCTGCCGCCGTCGGCGAGCGGCTGTTCGGTGCGGGCCGCGCCATTTCCAATTTCTGCATGATCTATTTCGGCGTCGGCGTCGGCCTCGGGCTGATCCATGACGGCGCACCTTTCCGTGGCGCCTTCGGCAATGCCGGCGAAATCGGCCATGTGGTCGTTGCCCCGCGCGGAAAACCTTGCCCGTGCGGCCAGCGCGGCTGCCTGGAGCGTTATGCATCCCTGCATGCGCTGAAGGAGAAGCTCACCGAGGCGGGCTATGAGAATGCTGATTTTGCGGCGATCGAAGTGCTGCACCGGGACGGCAATCCCGTCGTGAAGGAGTGGATCGCGGAGACCGCTGACTATCTCTCGCCGATGGTGGCAATGCTGGAAAACGTTCTCGATCCGGAGACCGTCATCCTCGGCGGTGCGCTCCCCGATGCCGTCATCGATGAGATCGTCGCGGCCATGCAGACCCTTCCCGTTTCTGTTGCCAGTCGGCGCACGCGCGCCTTGCCGCGCGTCATTCGCGGCCAGACGGGCCAGTTGACGGCCGCACTTGGCGCAGCGGCGCTGCCGCTCTTCGAAGCCGTCACCCCCAAACTCGACATTTCACCGACCGCCGTCGCCGATAACGCAGCTTAAGATGCGCGCCACCGGTCTGCCCCAATGGAGGAACCATGCTGACCGATCGAGATCGTATTGAGAAACAGAAGCGGAGCCTTTCGCTCACGCGGCTGCACCGGGCCCTGTCCCGCCTGACCTCGACCGTCACCATGATGAATACCGGCGCGCATCCCGATGACGAGCATAACGGCCTGCTCGCCTATCTGCGCCTCGGCCTCGGCATGCGCGTCATCGTCGCCTGCTCGACGCGCGGCGAAGGCGGGCAGAATGCGCTCGGACCGGAACGGCTCGGCGCGCTCGGCATCATGCGAAGCCGCGAGATGGAAGAGGCTGCCTACGAACTCGACGCCGATGTCTACTGGCTCGGCCACGGCCCTGATGATCCGATCCATGATTTCGGCTTCTCCAAGAATGGTGACCGGACATTCGACCGATGGGGCGAAAAGCGCATCGTCGAGCGGCTAGTGCGGGCCTATCGCACGGAGCGTCCCGATATCGTGCTGCCGACCTTTCTCGACGTACCGGGTCAGCATGGGCACCACCGCGCGATGACGCGGGCGGCGGAAGCCGCTGTCGGACTTGCCGCCGATCCCTCGGCTTTTCCCGAACATTTCGACGAGGGTCTGTCGCCATGGCAGGTCGCGAAATTCTATCTGCCGGCATGGTCAGGCGGCGGGGATACCTACGATGACGAAGTGCCGCCGCCGGTTATGACATTGCCGCTCGAAGCCACTGATCTCGAACCTGTCAGCGGCGTCACCTACGACCATATCGGCGAATGGTCGCGGTATTACCATGCCTCTCAGGGCATGGGCCGCTGGTACGATATCGGCGATACCGAATGGCCACTGCATCTGAAGCTCAGCGCGCAGGGTTCCGTCGCGGAGGCGTCCATCCTCGATTCGCTTCCCTCGACGCTCGCCGATCTCGCCCGCGAAACGGAGCTGCCGCAAAGTGTCGTCGATGCGCTGATGCGCGCGGATGGCGCAATCGGCAAGGCGATCGAGCGCTTTCCGGAACGATCCGCCATCGTCGATGCGCTGCTACAGGCGGCACATCAAGTTGAAAAGGCGCTTGAGGAAGCGCCTGACGCCTTCCTCGAAACGCACGGGCATCGTCTGCAGCGCAAGCTCGTGGAAATCGATGCCGCACTTTGCGAAGCCGAACAGGTCTTCGTCCGGGCGGTTGCCGAACCCGCCGCGCTTTCGCCTGGAGCAACCGGCACGCTGATCCTTCATCTCAGCGGCAATGCCGGAACCGCTGTTGTCGACGCCAGCATCAGATTGCCGGCAGGCATTTCGGCGAGCGTCAAGGAAACCTCGCCGAAGCAGATTGTGTATGCGCTGACAGCAACCGCAGATGCGCCGCTCACGCGGCAATATCAGCCAGGATGGTCGAGCCTCGGCGGCAACGGCAATGCCTTCGTCGAGGTAAGGGCACAGGTCGGAAGCCGTTCAGTCACGGTGACCGTCGATCTTGAGGAGCCGCTTACAGTCGCGCCGCAACACTCGCTGAACCTTCAGCCCAATGCTTTCATCATTCCCGTAGATGGCGAGAGGCCGGAGCTGGAGATCAAGGCTGCGTCTGCAGGACCTGTCAGCTTTTCCGCGCCGGCCGGCTGGGCGATCAAGGAGGCTGATGGCGCGCTTACGCTTTCCCCTCCTACCTCGATAAGGCCTGGCCTCTTCGCCATCACGCCGCTCGTGGACGGGCAGCCGGCGATGCGCATCTCGCCGATCGCCTATCCGCATATCGGCCGCACCAGCTTTCGCGAACCGGAACTGCTGCGCGTTTTGGCGCTCGACCTCAAACTGCCTGATGGCGCCAAGATCGGCTATGTCGGCGGCGGTGCCGATCGCGTCGGGCTCTGGCTTGGCCGCATGGGGCTCGATGTCACCGAACTCGATGCGCGGGCCCTGTCCGGCGATCTCTCGCGCTTTACGACCATCGTCGTCGGCATCTTCGCCTTCGGCAGCCGCAAGGATCTGGCAGCTGCAACCGCCCGCCTGCATCGCTTCGTGGAAGATGGCGGCCACCTGCTGACGCTCTATCATCGCCCGAGCGATGGCTGGCGACCGGATGCCACGCCGCCGAAGCGCATCGATATCGGCTCGCCCTCCGTCCGTTGGCGCGTGACCGATCCGGCAGCAGAGGTGACTGTGCTGGAGCCCGAGCATCCACTGCTTAAGGGGCCGAACAGGATCACATCCGTGGACTGGGATGGCTGGGACAAGGAGCGCGGCCTCTATTTCGCCGCCCGCTGGGACGAGGCCTATGTACCGCTGCTTGCCATGCATGACCCCGAGGAACAACCACTCAAGGGCGCATTGATTTCGGCTGAAATCGGCAAGGGGCGGCATACACATACGAGCCTCGTACTGCATCACCAGCTCGACAAGCTGACATCAGGTGCCTTCCGGCTGATCGCCAATCTCGTCCAGCCCGCCTGAGGCAACAGGAATGGATGCATCCACTGCAGCCAGGGACAGCCGTTTCGGCATTGTCTGGCTGCTTTCCGATACGACGCTGGTGACCGGCATGACGGTGCTGGTGAAGATGCAGGGTGCGTCCTATCCGGCGATCCAACTCGTCTTTATCCGCGCGCTGATCGGGCTCGTGCTTATCTTGCCATTAATTTGGCGACACCGCCGGCAGCTTGCCGGTTCCAGGGATCCCCTGCGCAACATCATGCGCATCAGCTGCAATGCCGTCGCGCTGACCAGCAATTTCGTGGCGCTGACCATGCTGCCGCTGGTGCTCGTCAATGCACTTGGCTTCACGCGGCCGCTGGTTTCGATGCTGATGGCCGTCGCCATGCTCGGCGAGAGGGTCAGCCGGTGGCGGTGGATCGGCGCGGTATTTGCCTTCGTCGGCGTGCTGATCATGTTAGCGCCGGATACATTCGCCTGGAATTTCGGGCTGTTGGCAGTGCTCCTCTCGATCATCTTCGGGGCGCTGGCGACGATCCAGACTCGGATGCTGCATTACGAAAACACGACTGTGATGATGGTCTTCTATACGGCCGGCCTGACCGTCATCACCTTCATTCCGGCGCTTTTCGTATGGCAACCGGTACGCAGCGAGGATTGGCCCGCCCTGCTCGGAATCGGACTGCTGGCGCAGATCGGGCAATTCTGCTTCCTGCGCGCCTATCAGATCGCCAGCGCCAGTCTGCTTGCGCCGTTCGGTTATCTGTCAATCGTCTTTGCAACGGCGAGCGGCTATGTCTTCTTTAGTGAGGTGCCGGACTTGCGCACGCTCATCGGCATAATCGTCATCATCGCAACGCTGCAGGCAGTCGCCTTCCTGGAACGACGCAAACGCTAGCGTAGCGTCGGGTCCAGCCTGTCGCGGAGCCAGTCACCCACAACGGAGACGGACAGAGTAGTGATGACGATCACCGCGGCCGGCATGAGCATGATCCAGGGTGCGGACTGGATATAGTCGCGACCGTAACCCACCATATTGCCGAGGCTCGTCTGTGGCGGCTGCAGACCGATGCCGAGGAAGGAGAGGCTCGATTCCAGCAGGATCACAGCGGGGATGTTGAGCGTCATGGCGATGACGATCATGGCGGAGATATTCGGCAGGATGTGGCGCAGATAGATACGCCAGGGCGAAGCGCCGATGTCGCGTGCCGCCGCCGCATAGCCCTGCGCATTGGCCGAGATCGCAAGCCCCCGGGCGATGCGGGTCACCTGCTCCCAGCCGTACAGGCCGAGCAGCATGATGAAGATCGGAAGCGAATTGCCGAGGAAGGCGAGCACGGCGATTGAGATGATCATGAAAGGCATGGCAAGCTGCGCATCGACGAAGGTCAGAATGACCTGATCGACCCAGCTGCGGAAATAGGCGGCGATAAAGCCGAGCGTCACGCCGACCACGGTCGAGAGCATCGTGGCGCATATGGCGATGGTCAGCGAGATGCGGATCGAGATCAGCGCACGCGAAAACACGTCGCGGCCGAGCTGGTCCGTTCCGAGGATATGAGCGAAATCGCCGCCGAAGAAGACAGGTGGTTTCAGGCGTGCGCGTACATCGACCGCCATGAAATCATAGGGGACGATCAGCGGCGCGATCACGGCGACCAGGATCACCAGAGCAAGCCAAAAAATCGCGATCAGAACCGCCGGCGGCCAGGCCTCCAGAAAAGCGGTGATCTTCTTCTTTTCCTCGATGACGCTGCCGCTGGCGGCAATCTGCTGGTCGATAGCCATTTCGTTCTCCCTCAAGCTGTGACGCCGCGACCGCGGCTGCGCATCCGCGGATCGATAAGCCCGTAGAGCAGATCGACCACGAGGTTGGAAATCACCATCATCAGACCGATCAGGAGCACGATGACCTGCACCACGGCGAGATCGCGCGCCTGGACCGAGGAGACGAGCAGCCGGCCGATACCCGGCCAGGAGAAGACGCTTTCGACGATGACCGCGCCACCGACGAGATTGCCCATCATGAAGCCGAAGATCGTGACGATCGGCACGGCGGCATTCGGCAACACATGGCGGGTGACGACCTCCGAGGACCGCACGCCCTTGGCGGCTGCGGTGCGCACGAAGGGGCGGCCAATCACCTCGATCATGGCCGAGCGCGTGTAGCGGGCAATGATGGCGGCACCTGCAATGCTCAACGTCGCGATCGGCAGGATCATGTGGGCGTAGGTCGAATAACCGCCTGACGGCAGCCAACGCAATTGCACGGCAAAGATCAGCGCCAGCACTAGGCCGAGCACGAAGGTCGGCACCGTGAAGCCGAGGACTGAGAGTGACATGATGAAGCGGTCGAAGAAGGAATTACGATACAGCGCCGCAGTGACGCCGGCCGTGATGCCGAGCGCGGTCTTGATGAACAGCGTCGGCACCATGATCTGAAGCGTCGCGGGCAACCTCGCCAGCACGGACTCAATCGCCGATCGGTTCTCGCGCATCGAATTTCCGAGATCGCCGTGGATGATGGCGATCAGGTACTTATAGAACTGCACCCAGAGCGGCTGATCGAGGCCCCACTGACGACGGAAGGCGGCAATCACCTCAGGCTGGGTTTGCGCCGGATCGAAGAAGCGCGTCGCGGGATCGCCGGCAACACGCAGAATGATGAAGGTAAAGGTGACGATGATGAAGAGCGTCACCAGCGCCCGCAGCAGGCGGATCAGAATGAATTGCAGCATGTCAGGCCGCCTCCCCGCCTGTTAGCGACGGATTGTTGACGAGATGGCAGGCGACGGAGCGGCCGCCTTCGGCGATGAGTTCGGGTTTGAGCGAACGGCAGACCGGGCGCGCCTCCGGACAGCGTGTGTGGAAGGGACAGCCGGAGGGTACGTTGACGGGATTGGGCGGATCGCCGGTCAGGATGATGCGGCTGCGCGCCGGTCTTCCCGGTTGCGGCACGGCCGAAACCAGGGCCTTCGTATATGGGTGGGCCGGAGACTGCAGGATATCTTCCGGTATGCCCATCTCGACGATGCCACCGAGATACATGACGGCCACGCGGTCCGAGACCTGGCGCACGACCTTCAGATCGTGGCTGATGAAGACGCCGGTAAAGCCGGTGCGGGCGCGGATATCCTCGAAGACATTCAACACCTGTGCCTGCACCGAAACATCGAGGGCCGAGACCGGCTCGTCACAGACCAGCAGCTCCGGCTCCATCGAGAGGGCGCGGGCGATGATGACGCGCTGGCGCTGGCCGCCTGAGAGTTCATGCGGATAGCGGCTGCCGTGATGGGCGATCAGGCCGACGGCGGCCATCACTTCGGCGACGCGGCGCTTGCGGTCGGCCGGCGTCATTTCGGGATTATGGATGATCAGAGGCTCTTCGATCTGGCCGGCAACGGCGATGCGCGGATCGAGCGCGCCGAGCGGATCCTGATAGATCATCTGCATGCGTTTGCGCATGGCACGCCAATGGGCGTTCGGCACCGCACCGACTGGCTCGCCGCCGAACCAGACATCTCCTGATGTCGGCGGGACATGGCCGAGCAGCAGCCGCGCGGTCGTCGACTTGCCGCTGCCGCTTTCGCCAACGATGCCGAACATTTCGCCCGGCGCCACGGTGAAAGTCAGGCCATCGACTGCCTTGAGGGTCTTTGCCGACGAGAACAGGCCGCTGCGCTGGCGGAGCGTATAGTGGCGCTTCAGCGCGCGAACGGAGAGAGCGCCCTTCACTACGCCACTCCCGCAGCATTTGCCTGAACGACAGCTGATGTCTTCGGCACAAAGGAGGATACCGCGCCGAGATGGACGCAGGCAGCCAGGTGCCTGTCATCCACGCCCGCCGAACGCATGGGCGGCACGCAGTGCAGGCAGTCCTCATCGGCCAGCATGCAGCGCGGCGAGAAGGTACAGCCCGGCGGCAGCGCGCTCGGCGGCGGTACCGTGCCGGGAATGGCCATCAGACGCTGACGCGGGCCGTCGATGCGCGGCAGCGCGGCGATCAGGCCGCGCGTATAGGGATGGGCCGGATTGGCGAACAGATCCGATGTCGGGCTATCCTCGACGATGCGGCCGCAATACATGACCGCGACACGTTCGGTCATTTCTGCCACCATGCCGAGATCGTGCGAGATCAGCACCAGCGCCATGCCGCGCTCGCGCCTGATGTCGTCGAGCAGGTCAAGAATCTGTGCCTGGATGGTCGCGTCGAGCGCGGTCGTCGGCTCATCGGCAACGAGAAGATCAGGATTGCCGGCAAGCGCCATGGCGATCATGACACGCTGGTTCATGCCGCCGGAAAATTCATGCGGATATTCGCCGAGCCGCTGGCGGGCATTGGCGATGCCGACGCGGTCGATCAACCTTTCGGCCTCCTTGCGGGCCGCCTCCCCCCGCATGCCCTGATGCAGTCGCAGCGCCTCCGTCAACTGCCAGCCGATCTTGTGCAGCGGATTGAGCGAGCTCGACGGGTCCTGGAAGATCATGGCGATCCGCCCGCCACGCACGCGGCTGAGCGTTGCGTCGTCGGCACCCAGTATCTCCTGGCCGTCTGATGTCACAGAGCCGCTGACACGAGCGTTGCGGCCGAGAAGGCCGAGCGCCGCCATCCAGGTGATCGACTTGCCGCAGCCGGATTCGCCGACGATGCCGAGCACCTCGCCGCGGGAGAGTGTCAGATCGATGCCGTGCAGCGCACGGGTGAAATGGCGGTTGCTCTCGAAATCGACCGAGAGATTGCGGATTTCAACAAGGCTCGACGGCGTGCTCATGCTCGTCCTTCCGTTACTGACTCTCTTGCTGGGTGATATTGCCGACCTGCAGGACGTAACGTTCCCGGCCTTCCAGGATCACGCAGCTCAAGATCTGCTGCACATAGGCGCCGGTATCGACGTTGATGCGGTTCGGAAAGCTTTCGACTGCATCGCGGTGGCTGTGTCCGTGGACGACGACCTTGCCGAAATTCTTGCGCGAGAGCAGAAACTTGTCGCGTATCCATGTCAGATCCTCACGCCGCTGATCGGCGAGCGGGCGATCCGGATCGACCCCGGCATGGGCGAAGAAATAATCGCCATCGCTGTGCGAGAATGGCAGCGAGAGCATGAAATCCTTATGACGTTTCGGAAGCGCGGACAGAAATTGCTGCCGCAGCGCCTCGGCAAGATCCGGATCGGCTACTGCTGCGAGCACATCATCTTTCGAGAGCCCGTAGGAGGTGAGCGTCTCAAGTCCACCCTTCAAAGCCCAGGGCGAAACGACACCGGCATCGTCGACAAAGGCGATCAGCCAATCGTCATGATTGCCTCTGAGGCACATAACCTGCGCATTGGCCGGCGGGTTTGCCCTGTGGTCGATGATCATGTCGATGACATCAAGAGAATTCGGACCGCGGTCGATGAGATCGCCCAGATAGATGATCAGCGCCTGCTCTGCCGGGTGCTGCTCCATATCGGCAGCAATCGCCTGCTGCATGGCTTCGAGAAGATTGCCATAGCCGTGGATATCGCCGATCGCATAGATCCGGCGCGCGCCTGTAACGGCAGGGCTTGCAGTGTCGAATTCAGGCCAGTCACCATCCGTCCTGTCGACGGGCAGCACGCGGCGCATCGGGGCAATCATCAATACTATCCTCGGGAGAATGGAGGGCGGGTTGGCCAGCACCCCGCCCCGCCTGCATTACTTCTTGATGGAGAAAGCGCCCGGACGGAAATCCATGACGAACATGGCCGACGGCTTCCACTGGATGTCGGCGCGCTTGCCGTAGAGGATGGCGTTCTGGTGCAGGACGATCAGAGCCGGATCCTCGACTTCGATGATTTCAAGCGCGCGAGCGAAGGCTTTCTTGACTTCGGCCCTGTCTGTCGAGGTGTTCAGGACGTTGCAGAGCTTGTCGAACTCCTCGTTCTTCCACATGCCGGTCTTCGGGTTCGTACCGCTGTGGTAGGTGCCGTTCGGGCAATTGTTGGCGAGCAGCGCGACCGGATAGGCGAAATATGCCGTATTCGAGAGATCCTGCATCATACGATCAGGAGCGGGGTCGTTCGGGTTGTCGACAACCGAGAAGTCGATGTTGAAGCCGATATTGCGCAGATTATCGAGATCGAACTGGGCGACCGTCAGCTCGTTCGGATAATAGTCGTTGTGCACGCGATAGGTGATCGGTTCGCCCTTGTAACCGGCCTCGGCCAACAGCTTCTTGGCGAACTCCGGATCGTAGGCCGGCGACTTGAAATCGTCCACGAAGAGATCGCCGAACAGCTTATGCTGGAAGCCCTGCGGAACGGCGGTAAGGCCACCCCAGAGCGAGTCGACGATCGTCTGGCGGTCGATCGAGTGCGAGAGAGCCTGGCGGATCAGCTTGTTCTTCAGCGGGCCGTTGTTGGTGTCGAGCGCGATGAAGCGGATATTGGCAACCGGACCGCCGGCGACTTCGAAATCGGAATTGCCCTTGATCATCGGAACCTGGTCCGGACCGACGTCGCTAACGATGTCGTATTCGCCGGATAGCAGGCCGTTGATGCGGCTTGCGGCTTCTGGAACGATGTTGAAGTTCAGCTTGGCGATCGGTGGCTTGCCGCCCCAGTAATCGTCATGGGCAACGAGATGGATGGCTGAACCCTGATCGACGCTGTCGACCTTGTAAGGGCCGGTTGCGACTGGATGCAGGGCGAAATCCTTCCAGGACTTAGCGTTCTGGAAGGCGCGCTTGGAGATGATGGCGGCATAGTTGACGCGGGCGAGACGCGCTTCGGTGTCAAGCGTCGACTTCTGCATGACAAAGCGGACGGTGTAGTCATCGACCTTCTCGACCGACTTCAAGAGCGGCCATTCAGACTTGCGGCCTGCGGCGGTAACGGCCGGAGGAACGATGCCGGTCGTGCCGTCGGCGCGGGCGAAGGTGGGCTGGTTGGCGTCACGGGCCTTTGCCTGTTCCGGCAGCAGGCCATAGCGTTCGTCGGAGAAGGAGAAGACCACGTCATCGGCCTTCATCTCATCACCGTTGTGGAACTTGACGCCCTGGCGCAGCTTCACTTCCAGGATCTCAGGCGAAACCCACTTCCATTCGGTGGCGAGGCCCGGTTTGGCGCCGAGGTTCGGATCGGACAGATCGAGCGCGATCAGCTGCTCGTAGATGTCGTTCTGATATTTGCGGGCTGCCGTACCCGTATTGTCGGTCGTGTCGAGCGTCCCGGCGCTGCCCATGCTCTGCAGCGCGACATTGATGGTCGGACGGTCTTCGGCACGCGCGATCTGGTTGAAGCCGAGGACTGTAGTGGCAAGAAGGGCTGATGTCAGTGACAATGTTCTGAAATTCATGTTCATGGCTATGTCTCCGTTCGGAAAAATGGCGCCGGCTTCGGAAAGCCGGCATGGCTTCGCCGTTCGCCTGTCACTCCTCAGTCGGCCTGCGTCCGGGATCTGAATGAAGCGCCCCGGCTAATCGGGGCGCTGTTTGGTGAAAATGCTTAAAGCGTGCCGCGATCTTTCAGATGCGTCTGCCACGCTTTAGTTTTTTGTTTTGCGTATGCCGTTATCGCAAAACCGCTGCGCGTTTTTGCGCGTCATGCTTATGCGGTCTGCAATTCGACCTTCAGTTCCTCGCGCCGCATCGGCTCGGCGGCCGGCCTGCCTTCGAGGACGAGATCGGCTTCGTCGATATAGTGATGGGTCCCGACGCGGGCGATCGCGATGCGGGAGACCTTGTCGCCGGCAGATGCGGTAAAGTGGGTGACGACAGGTGCCGAAACTGGCTGGCCGCCTTCCAGCAATTCGTGCATGACGCGGCCAGTCATCGTGGCGGCCGGCTCGACACCGAGAAGATGCAGCACGGTCGGGGCAATGTCGTAGATACCGGTGCGCGAGGCGATCACCTCGCCGCCGCTGCGGATGCCGGCGCCGCCACCGACGAGCACGGCAGCAAGCTCGGTCGCATGCAGGCCGCCATGCGTGCCGCCCCCAACCGGAATGTTGTAGTTTGCAGCATCGCAGTAAGAGGTGCCGGGAATGCCATGGGCGTTGCTGTCGTTATCGCCCTTCAGGTTGATATAGAGATCCGGCGCACGGCGATGTGCCGCGCCCGACAACCCTAGCGCCAGCGTGCCGGCGATGATGCCCTCACTTGCGCCCGGTGCGATCGCCCGCGTGAAGGTCGCGCCGTACCATTCCTGTGCGGCCAGCACATCGAAGGCTGCCTGCAGCAGACCGCGGTCGAACTTGCGCAGCCAGAGACCAGGGGCGCGGCCGCCGCGGTAAAGGATGTCGGCGTCATTATCGAAGTGGTGGTCCGCCGAAATGCCCGCGTCTCTCAACGCTTCGCCGACGGAAATGAATTTCGCCGAGGTGGAATGGCCGTGATCCGAGGTCACGAATATCGCAATTGCATGCCGCTCCGGCTGGCGTTCGCGCCACTCCATGAGGTCACCGATCGCCGCATCGCAATCGCGCATCGAGGCGAGCATGCCTTCGGCGCCGAGGCCGTGGACATGCGAGGCGCTGTCGACCTCGGTCAGCCAGATGATCGCCGCCGACGGTTTCCTGGCAGGCCAGACGCTATCGGTGAAGACAGAGACCGCTCGCCGCTCGGCGCCGCGGTTGAAGCCGGTCGGCGGAACGGAATGCCGTTCGGCAATCTCGACGGCAAGCTCCGGCGGGAAGGCGATTGCCGGATGGCGAACATTAAAACCCGCCTGCCCCCAGTCGGCGCCCTTCCAGTTCAGCGCGGTGAAGGAGCCCTGCCCGCTCGACGTGACGGTCGCGAAGGAGAGCCCATGCTTGGCAAGCGTTTCCGACAGATTGGTCGCGGTCGCCATGCCGCCGACGAGGCGCCGGTCGCCGGCCCGCCAGTCGTGGATCGTGTCGGTGCCGGTCAGCCGGCCGGAGCCATCGCGCGAGTAGAACTCGTTGCCGAGAACGCCCGTCGTTTCGGGGCGTGCACCGCTTGCAAGCGCCGTCAGCGCGCCGCGCGTCTCGCTCGGGAAAACCGTGCGGTGATCGCGGCTCGTAACACCGGACGTCTTCAGCGCCGCGAGATTGGGCATGGTCGTCGCGTCGATCATATCCGGCCGCAGGCCGTCGACACCGAGCACGATGACATGGCGGACATCAGTCATCTTCATTCACCTTCTCTTCTATTGTCGTGCCGGTCGGACCGGCATTGTCATTGACGCTTTGGGGATAGAGGACACTGGCGCCGGCCTCCGTCAGCAGGCGCACGAATGGCTCCTCCAGCGGCTGGTCGGTCACGAAGGTCTCGATTTCGGAGAATGGAATACTGCGGTAGCGGCCGACGGCGCCAATCTTGGTGTGGTCGGCCACATAGACATTGGAACGGCTCTGTGCGGCGAGCCGTGTCTTGAGCTGCATGTAGTGCTTGGTGCGCTCGACCAGCCCGTATTCGGCATCGAGGCCGTAGACGCCGATGATCGACAGGTCGAAGCTGCAGTCGCGGATCGCGTCGAATACTTCGTCGCCCAGCAGCGTCTTGCCGTTATAATCATATTCGCCGCCGGTCAGGATCACCTTGTGACGCAGGCCCGCCTGCAGCGCCTCGCCGATAGCTGGCATGTTGGTCATGACCGTTACCGGCGGGCCATTGCGCATCGCCTGGGCGACAGCAAGCACCGAGCTTCCGCCCGTCATGAATATCCATTGATCGGGCTGGATCATCGCGGCGACGAGATTGCCGATCGCCTGCTTTTCAGCCCGCTCCATGTTGACGCGCTCGTCGAGCGCCGCCTCGCGGCCTGATGGAATCGCGCCGCCGTAAACACGCTGCAGCGAGCCGCCCCGCTCCAGCGTCACGAGATCGCGCCGGATGGTTTCTGTCGAAACACCGAAGGTCTCGGCAATCGCGCTAATCGACATGCCGCTGCCGCCATTGATGAGACGGATGATGGTCTGGTGACGGCTGGCTGCGGGAAGCTTGGACATGAAACAACTGCTCGCCTTGATGACGTGGCATTTCTAGGCCGGTCATGTTTCAATGCCGTGACAGTTTTTTGATGTTTTTGTTTATGCCCTCAAAGTCGCACAAAGCTCCACATTTTCGCGCTATGCGCCTTTGTCGCTCGCTGTGACGAGATCAAATGATCGGTGGGTGGGCAGTTTCCGAAAAATGGCACGTCCGCAAGAAATGCGCCAAACGCGTAAATAGGAGGATTTTTTCAGTTGACCGCGATAGGTCACCTGCATATGTTCCGCGCACTTCCGGCCGGGGTGCTTCGCACCGCGGAGAGTGAGAGCGTAGCTCAGCCGGTAGAGCAACTGACTTTTAATCAGTAGGTCTCGGGTTCGAACCCCGACGCTCTCACCATAATTTCCTAATGAAATCAAATCCGTAGAGATAACAACCGGCGCAGATTGTTGACGCCTATTGCCCAGCCTTTACGGCACATGGCGAGCATTTGCGGAACACGACTGGCGCAAGCCACATCGGGAATTTGCCGAGTTAGCAAAGCGATGGGCCGGCCGCCTTCCAGTCGAATCGCGAGGAATCTGCGACACTGCCGCCCTCTGTGTCATGTTCACGCCTTGGCCATCGGCCGCTAACTCCTGTGATTTCTCTGAAAGTTTGGTCATGTCCTTCTCTCTGGCAACGCGGCACAGGCACGCCCAGTTGATGAACGACTCGCTCTTCTCTGAGGCTGGGGGGTCGCTCAGGTTTTCTTGACGTTCGCATACAAGGCGGGCATTCGCTGGCCAATCAAGCGGCGTCGGTGTAAAGCACGTGCCATGGCCCTAGATCCTCAGAAGGCATTTACAGATTACAGTGCGGCGGACTGCAGCGTGCAGTTCTGGACCGCCAACGCACCGGCCGTGCAATTCACCTCTCTGGAAGCCGCTGTCAGGTTCGCAAAAGACCATGGCGGCAGATGGGAGGAGATTGAGATAACGGTCCATCTGCCGCGCGAAGACATCGTCTTCGCCACCGGAAAGGTGCATCAGCTAATTGATGCTTTGCCAGGTGACGCCCGGGAAAAGCGGTAGCCAGGTCGATCAGTTGCAAATCGGAACCGTACTGCGCATATACCGGCCGGGTTGTAAGGGCTGCCAGGGGCACAAGCCCAATGATCCCATCTCCTCACTGCGAGGCGTTTTCATTGATTAATTTCGCTCACAATGATAATAAATCCCATCGACAGAGCGTATCGGGCGATATTTTCATAATGAGCGATTTTGATCATTTAACCGGCCGACAGTTGGCGGCCGCCCGCGTTTTACTGGGGATTGGTCAGGTTGAGCTGGCCAGCAGGTCAAATGTATCAGCACCGACCCTGCGACGCATGGAAGCCAGCGAGGGCGCTGTCGAGGGCATGCGCAATAACGTCGCTTCAGTCATTGCGGTATTGCAAGCCGCCGGCGTCACCTTTCTTGATGGGAACTATTCCGGTTCAGGCGGCCCAGGTGTACGCCTGACGCAGCCTTCCGGCGCGTCGATCGACGTCAAAGAGCGCGAGACCATTCAGTATCGCGAGTTTTATGAGAATGATGCACCTCCTGGTGCTGGAGGTTAAAATGGCGAAAACACCCAAAGAACCAAAGCTCGAGCATTCCGATTTCTCCGGCGAGTTCGAAGACGACGGCGTAACCGTGCTCGTCGATATACATCGGCCGGCGGGCACCAATGGCGATTGGACTCTCGAGGTCATTTCGCAAACCGAGGTCGTGACGACCTGGGAAGATGCATTCGCCACGGATCTGGAAGCTTGGGAAGAGTTCCTGGCCACCGCAGAACGAGATGGCGTGCGAAGCTTTCTCGATGAGGATGAGCCGCTGGTGCATTGATGGGATCGACCCGTTCCCTGGCCTCTCCTCGCGGCCTACCAATCCGTGCACTGCCACATTGAGGAGACCTTTAAGCTTCCGGCACTGGTGCCGGAAGCGAGTTTCTCAACGCGAATTCGCGATGCTCACCGTCAGTAGCTGCAGGAGCGACCATCCCTGGGCCTGAAGCCATCTGCACAGGCGCGATTCATCGAATCTCCCGGCACGTAGCCCGAAGCGGAGCCGTATGAATTCGGGGGAGTTGCGCACGCGGTGAGCAGCGAGATGCCGATCAGCGCTCCGGCTGCTACCAATGCCCGAAATCTGCTCATCAATGTTTCTCCTCGGTGGATGTTCCAGCGTCAATCTCTCACGCTAGAGCGCCCTGCGTTCATTCGGATGCACAAAGGACGCTCTAACTCTTTGAATCTACGCATCGGCTTTCCGAAAATCGATTCCGATTTTCGGGCCGATGCTGTAGCGCATACCAGCACCAAACAGTCATCGCAACTAAACGACATCACAAGCTTGCTCTTGGCCGCCGTAGCCAACAGGCCGGATAGAGTAGCGAGAGATCCGGCGTCGGCCTCGTATGTCCGCCGGCCGGACCTCCCGGCATTCGCAGTGGGGTGCCTGCAAATGCCGGGCAATACCACCGGTCATGCCCGAGTCGATCCATTCACAGAGCCAAAGATGGTTTGCGCGCGGTTAATATCCACATGCCCTGTCCCGTGTTGGGATGGACAGAGCTGCCTCAAGGCCTGCGGCAATTTGGAGATCCGCCCGGCTGCGCTCAGCGCAAAAAGGTGATTGGCAATCACCCCTTTGCGGCGCTAGGAACATCGCTCAGACTGCTGCCGGAGAGAATGCGTGTCGATTGCCGATATTTCCCTTTGGAGCGCGCTGCTTGCCGGAGCGCTTTCCTTCCTGTCGCCTTGCGTGCTTCCACTCGTTCCGCCTTATCTCTGCTATATGGCGGGCATTTCGGTCGAGCAGTTCCGCGGCGGCGGC
The DNA here is from genome assembly GCF_056398305.1 of Rhizobium sp. 01T444. Taxonomy (NCBI): domain Bacteria; kingdom Pseudomonadati; phylum Pseudomonadota; class Alphaproteobacteria; order Hyphomicrobiales; family Rhizobiaceae; genus Rhizobium; species Rhizobium sp. 01T444. The sequence goes on along the minus strand of NZ_JBFTPD010000009.1, from coordinate 106,132 downwards.
ACGGTTGCTGCGGCACCGGATGTGCGGCGCGGCGTGCTCTTTTCGGCGCTTTTCTTCACGCTCGGCTTTGCGACCGTCTTCGTGGCGCTCGGCGCCGGCGCCTCGACCATCGGCATGGTGCTGCGCCAGCACCTCGATCTGCTTTCCAAGATCGGCGGCCTGATCATCATCGTCATGGGGCTGAATTTTCTCGGGCTTTTCCGAATCGGCCTCTTGGCGCGGGAAGCCCGTTTCCAGGGCAATGGCAAGCCGGCGACGCTGACAGGCGCCTATATCATGGGACTTGCCTTCGCGTTCGGCTGGACGCCCTGCATCGGGCCCGTGCTCGGGGCAATCCTCGGCGTTGCCGCATCGCGTGAAACGGTCGGCTCAGGTGCGGGTTTGCTTGCCGTCTATTCGCTCGGCCTTGCCGTGCCCTTCTGGATCGCTGCCGGCTTTTCCGGGGCCTTCATGCGCTTCCTGTCGCGCTTCCGCCGGCATCTCGGCACGGTGGAGAAGATCATGGGCGTCTTCCTTGTGCTGACGGGGCTTGCCTTCCTGCTTGGCTGGGTCAGCAATGTCGCGATCTGGTTCCAGCAGACCTTTCCGATCCTTATGCAAATCGGCTGAGCGCCAAGCTCAGCCGGTATATTGCAACAAATCAGGCTTTCTTCCGGCTCAGCCGTTCCTTGATCGCATCAGGAATATCGCGGAGGCCGCGCCCCGGTTCGATGCCTTCGCGCATGACGATATTGCGCAGCGGCGGAATGGCTGAGAGGACATGCAGGCCTGCGGCGCGCAGAACCTGTACCGGCAAGAAATCGGAGAGCAGCGAACGATTCAGAAGATCGACGCTTGCGGTGCGCGTCATGATATCGGCACGGCGTTTACGGTCGAAGCTTGTGCCGGCATCGGCGGCGACAGGCAATTCCGCGCGCGCGCAGAGAAGATCGGTCAGCGCCATGATATCGCGAAGGCTGAGATTCAGGCCCTGGGCGCCGATCGGCGGGAAGACGTGTGCGGCCTCGCCGATCAGTGCGATCCGGCTTTTGCCAAAACGATGCGCCATCATGCCCGACAGCGGCCAGATCTGCACGCCCTCCTCGACAGTGACTTTGCCGAGCAGGGACTGCATGCGCTCTTCCACGACATTGCCGAGTTCGGCGAGCGACAGCTCGACGCGGGCTGCGGCATCCGAGGGATTCTGTACCCAGACAAGGCTGGAGCGGTTGCCCGGCAGCGGTACCTGGGTGAAGGGGCCGTGCTCTGTGTGGAACTCTGTGGAGATGTTCTGGTGCGGCAGCGTGTGCACGAAGTTCAGCACCATGGCCGATTGTGGGTAAGACCAAGTGCGCACATCGATGCCGACCGTCTCCCGCAGCTTCGATTTGCGGCCATCAGCACCGATAGCAAAATCGGCACTGATCTCTTCTCCGCCTGCGAGCGTGATCGTTACAGATTCCGGAGCGATCCCGATCGTCTCGGCCATGTCGCTGAAACGGCTGATATTGCCCTCAGCGGCCACCGCAGCTTCGAGCACATCCATCAATGCCTTGTTCGGGAAATTATAGCCGAAGGCATCCAGCCCGACTTCGGCGGAGCGGAAGGTCGTCGTCGGCGCACGCAGCAGACGGTTGGTGCCGTCGATGATGCGCATGCTGGTGAGTGGTGCGGCTGCCGGGCGAAGCTTTTCCCAGAGTGTCAGGCGATCCAGAAAGCGAATCGACTGGTCCATCAACGCCGTGGTGCGGCGATCTTCCTTGGGGGATGGAGGGGCGACCAGCGCCACGTTGCGACCGCCGCGCGCCAGGGCGACTGCGGCGATCATGCCGGCGAGACCGCCGCCGATCACCGCCACTTCGAATTTGCTCATGCTATCGTTCCGTCATCAAAAAGACGGCAGAACCGGCAGCCTCAGGCGGCCGGCTTTGCCTGACGGCGCCAACTATAGCCCTTGCCGGCTTCGGCGTCACGCACCGCCGGCTGATAATGATGCGGAATGGACGGCAGGCGCTTTTCCGACAGGCGGCGGATCGCCGTCTCGTTGGTAACGGCGAAACTATCGATGCCGACGCGCAGCATCAGCGGCACCTGGTCGATCAGCACGTCGCCGACGGCGCGCAGCTCGTTAGTGTAACCGAGGCGCTGGCGCAGCAGCGAAGCATGGCTAAAGGCTCGGCCATCGTTGAAGGCCGGGAATGCGACAGCCACGATCTCCAGGCGATAGAGATAGGGCTCGAGCTTCAAGACATCGTCCGCCGGCCTGATGACCACGCCCAAGCCGACATCATTGCTCTCGTCAGCCTTGGCGATCAGCTCGTCGAGCGTCAGCAGCGGCTTCTGATCGCCCGTCGCCTTCACCTCGTCGGTCTCGATCACCCAGGGATCGTTCTCGATAAAACCGGTTTCTCTCCAGATCTTCGTCATCATCCCCTCCTTATGCCGCTTCCGCTGCCGAGCCGTAGAGCGCTTCCTTGAAAGGCTGCGGGCCGACACGGCGGTAGGCGGCGAGGAAGATTTCCGAGGGATCGAGACGCAGGCGGAGATAGGTATCGACGATCGTTTCGATCGCATCCGTCACCTTGTCCGGCTCGAAGCCGCGGCCGATGATTTCGCCGATCGAGGTGTGCTCGTCGCCGGAACCGCCCAGCGTGATCTGGTAGAGTTCGGCACCCTTCTTTTCCACGCCCAGAAGGCCGATATGGCCGACATGGTGGTGGCCGCAGGCATTGATGCAGCCGGAGATCTTGATCTTCAGCTCGCCGATCTCGGCCTGACGGGCCGCATCGCCGAAGCGGCGGGAGATTTCCTGGGCGAGCGGAATGGAGCGCGCATTGGCGAGCGCGCAATAGTCGAGCCCCGGACAGGCGATGATATCGGTGATCAGGCCGGCATTGGCTTCAGCGAGATTGATCGCGACGAGGCCGCGATAGACGGCTTCGAGGTCGGCGAGAGCGACATGCGGCAGGATGAGGTTCTGCTCGTGGCTGACGCGGATCTCGTCGAAGGCATATTCTTCGGCAATATCGGCGATCGCATCCATCTGTGAGTCCGACGCATCACCCGGAATGCCGCCGATCGGCTTCAGCGAGATCGTCACCATGCCGTAATCGGGGTTCTTGTGCGGCTGGACATTCTGCTGAACCCAGCGGGCGAAAGCCGGATCGGCCTTCTTCCAGCGGGCGAGGTTTTCCCAACCCTCGGCACGTTGCGGCAAAGCCGGCGGCGCGAAATAAGCGGTGATGGCCTGCACGTCCTGTTCCGGCAGCTTCAGCTCGGAATCCTTCAGCTGTGCGAATTCGACTTCGACCTGACGGGCAAGCTCTTCAGCGCCGGTCTCGTGAACGAGGATCTTGATGCGGGCCTTGTACTTGTTGTCGCGGCGGCCATGCAGGTTATAAACGCGCATGACTGCGGTCGTGTAGGACAAGAGATCCTCTTCCGGCAGGAAGTCGCGGATCAGCTTGGCAACCATCGGCGTGCGGCCCTGACCGCCACCGACATAAACGGCAAAGCCGATTTCGCCCTTGTCGTTCTTCTTCAGATGCAGACCGATGTCGTGGACCTGGATGGCAGCGCGGTCGCGCTCGGCACCGGTGACGGCGATCTTGAACTTGCGCGGCAGGAAGGAGAATTCCGGATGAACGGAAGACCACTGGCGCAGGATCTCGGCATAGGGGCGCGGATCAGCGACTTCATCGGCGGCGGCACCGGCGAAATGGTCTGCCGTCACATTGCGAATGCAGTTGCCCGAGGTCTGCATGGCGTGCATTTCGACCGTCGCGAGCTCGGCCAGCACATCAGGCATGTCCGACAGCTTCGGCCAGTTGAACTGCAGGTTCTGGCGCGTGGTGAAGTGGCCATAGCCGCGGTCATAGGTGCGCGCGATATGGGCGAGCATGCGCAGCTGGCGCGAGCTCAGCGTGCCATAGGGAATGGCGATGCGAAGCATGTAGGCATGAAGCTGGAGATAAACACCATTCATCAGGCGCAGCGGCTTAAATGCGTCCTCGGCCAGCTCGCCGGAAAGGCGGCGCTGAACCTGATCGCGAAACTGCTCGACGCGCTCGGCGACAAAGGCGTGGTCAAATTCGTCGTAACGGTACATCGTCTTCCTCAGACTGCAATGAATTCTGGATCGGCCGGCTTGTAGCCAGCCGCATATTCCATGGTCGGACCTTGGGCGCGAATGCGCTCGCGCAGACGCAGCGGCCAGAGCTGGCCGTTGGTTTCCTGAACTTCGACGACAGCAACGTCAACGACCTTGTTGTCCGCATAGGATTTCTTGCCGATCTCCTCAAGGGCAGCGACGGCTTCGGCATGGCGGGCGACGAGCGCCTCCTGCAACGAGGTCACCCATTCGCCATTGGCGTTCAGCCAGACGGCAACGCCGTCCGTCAGGCGGTTGGCGGTCAGAACCTTGTCTACCATGTCAGCTCCTTGCAAGTTCATCGAACCGGATGCGTTCACGCACCAGCGGTTCGGACAGTTCGAAATTGGCGCCTGCGACCGCATCGCCGATAATGACCATGACCGGTCCCGTCAACTCGTCACGGTGCTGCAGGTCGGGAAGATCGCGCAGGATTCCGTGCAACAGGCGGCGATCCGGACGGCTGGCATTTTCGATGACAGCGACTGTGGTTTCCGAGGGAATGCCGGCCTGCATAAGACGTTCGGCAACAGAGGCCGCGACAGTGCGGCCCATATAGACAGCGATCGTGGCGCCCGACACGGCAAGGCTCGCCCAATCCGGCAAAACGTCGCCGGTCAGATCATGTCCGGTCGTAAAGACCAGCGAAGAGGCAACGCCGCGCAGCGTCAGAGGCAGCTCGAAATCGGCGGCAGCGGCAAAGGCGGAGGTGATGCCGGGCACGATCTCATAGCAGATGCCGGCCGCGCGTAGCGCTGCCATCTCTTCCCCTGCCCGGCCATAGACCAGCGGATCGCCGCTCTTCAGGCGCACAACGCGTTTTCCCTGGCGACCGAGATCGACCAAGAGATCGTTGATCTCCTCCTGAGACTTCGAATGGCAGCCCTTGCGCTTGCCGACCGAAAGACGCTCGACATCGCGGCGGCCCATATCGACGATCGCCTGCGGCACGAGCGCGTCATAGACGATAACATCGGCCTCCATCATCACGCGCTGGGCGCGCAAGGTCAGGAGATCTTCGGCACCGGGACCGGCGCCGACCAGCCAAACATGGCCTTCAACGCGATCCAGCGAGCGCAACAGACCATTGGCGGCGCGGCGGGCCTGCGGCAGGTTGCCGTTAGCGACAGCATCGGCGACCGGGCCTGCAAAGAAACGACGCCAGAAGATGCGGCGGGAAACGCCACGGGGAACGAGGTGTTCGACGACCTTGCGATAGCTGGTCGCAAGAGCGGCGAGACGGCCGAGCGAGGGCGATAGGAGCTGATCGATCTGGGCTCGGATCATCTGCGCCAGCACCGGCCCTGCCCCTTCGGTACCGATCGCAACGGCAACAGGCGCACGATTAACGAGAGCGGGCGTGTAGAAATCGCAATAATCGGGCTGGTCGACGGCATTGGCCGGTATCTTCGCGGCGCGTGCGGCATCGACGATACGGCGATCCTGATCCGCGTCACCGGTTGCCGCAAACACCAATACGGCACCCTCGACCTGTTCGGGCGCAAAAGCTCCGCGGACAGTCTCGATGCGGTTGGCAATCAGAAAAGCATGGTAGTCGGCTTCAGGGCGATCCGCATGCGCGACAATGCGCGCCTGCGTGTTCAAGAGCAGGCGGACCTTGGCGAAAGCTTCGTCGCCATTGCCGAAAACGGCCGCAGTCCGACCTTCCACGCGAAAGAAGGCGGGAAATACCGAAAGCTGTTCAGTCCTGGGAGGCATTCTCAATCCACTTCGAAGTTCTCCGAATATGCATTCTCCGGACAGGCGAATGAAGAAACAGAATTCCAAAGGCCGGCCAGTCGCGTATTCTTTTACCCGCTTGATCAATGATTTGAGAAAACTGACCCGTGCGGCGCAAAAACCACATATCTTGAGCGGTTCGCGCAGCTTTTCGCCCAAAGGATGAAGCGATAAAGCCTGTGGCAAAGTCCCCGGCGCTGGACTTATGCATTCCGCTTCATTCCGCGGGGCGATAGGATGAGCCAAACAGGAGATTTTCATGCCGGAAAAGACAATCGCCTCCCGCCTTCTGCAGGTCATGGAGGATAACATCCTGCCGATGACGGAACTTGGGGTCGCTTCCGGCAACAAGGTGTTCGGGGCAGCGATCCTGCGCAAATCCGATCTTGCGCTCGTCGTCACTGAGACCAATAACGAGCTCGAAAATCCGCTCTGGCACGGCGAAGTGCATACGCTAAAGCGCTTTTACGAGCTCAACGACAAGCCGGCGACGAAAGACCTGATCTTTCTCTCCACGCACGAACCCTGCACCATGTGCATGTCGGCGATCACCTGGGCCGGCTTCGATAATTTCTATTATTTCTTCAGCCACGAGGATTCGCGCGACAGCTTTGCCATCCCGCACGATCTCAAGATCCTGAAGGAAGTCTTCGGGCTCGAGCCGGGCGGCTACAGGCGGCAAAACGCTTTCTGGAAGAGCTTTGCGATCGCCGATCTCGTCGAGACCGAGGATGCTGCGCTGAAGGCCGAACTCAAGGCGCAGACAGAGCGGATCAAATCGCGCTACGCCGCGCTCTCCGACACCTATCAGGCCACCAAGAGCGCCAACGACATTCCGCTGAGCTGAGAGACCATGGAACCTTCGAAAGACATTTCGCGCCTGATCGAGATCATGGCCGCGCTTCGCGATCCCGAGACCGGCTGCCCGTGGGACATTGTGCAGAATTTCGAGACCATTAAGCCCTATACGATCGAGGAAGCCTACGAGGTTGCCGACGCGATCGAGCGCAAGGATATGGACGATCTCTGCGACGAACTCGGCGACCTGCTGCTGCAGGTGGTCTTTCATGCGCGCATGGCCGAAGAAGGCGGCGAGTTTTCCTTCGGCGATGTGGTGGAAGCCATTACCCGCAAGATGATCCGTCGCCACCCACATGTTTTTGCCCGTTCGGATGCGGATACGCCCGACGCCGTGAAGAAGCAGTGGGACGAGATCAAGCAGGCAGAGAAGCGCGAGCGCACGGAGCGCCGAGCGCTACGTGGCATCACGGAAGATTTCAAGACGGGCTTCCTCGGCTCGGTGCAACGCAGCTTTCCGGCGCTGACGGAAGCGTTGAAGCTTCAGGAACGTGCCGCCAAGGTTGGTTTCGACTGGTCGGCACCTGAGCCCATCCTCGACAAGATCGAGGAGGAGGTCGATGAGCTGCGCGTTGCGCTGCGTGAGGGCGATAAGTCAAAGGTCAGCGACGAACTCGGCGACCTCATCTTCGCCGTCGTCAATATCGGCAGGCATGTAAAGGCCGATCCGGAACAGGCGCTTCGTGGTACAAATACGAAATTCCGGCGCCGATTCAATCACATCGAGACGGTTCTTGATGCAGAAGGTGAGAGCCTGGAGGCGGCTAGTCTGGAACGGATGGAAGAGATCTGGCAGGCGGCCAAGGCGATCGAGCGGGCTGTCGTAGCCGGGGCGGAGTGAAACTCCGCTCGAACGGGATTACCGCTCCCAGTCTTCCTTTGCAGGCTTCGGACCATTGCCGATCCGGCGCTCGAGCTCGGTAGCCTCCGTCTCAGATAGACGCAGGTCCAATGTCACGGAGCCATCCTCATTGTCCTCGCGGCTATCGACGATAGCGTGGTCGTAAAGCCAGGGCAGCAGCGCGAGCTTGTCGACCGGCAACGTGACAGTCGTTTCCGTCATGACACCGGACAAACGACGGCTGATTTCATCCATCAGCCTGTCCACGCCCTCACCGCTGATAGCGGAAACGGCAATGACATTCTTCATGCCGGAAGACTTCTGCACCATGGCGTCATGGGCTTCGGGTTCCAGCCGGTCGATCTTGTTCCAGACTTCGAGAATGCGGCGCTCGCCTTCGGCCTCGTCGATGCCGAGGTCATTCAGGATGCGCAGAACATCAGCGCTCTGGGCCTGATTGTCCACATCAGACATGTCGCGGACATGCAGGACAAGATCGGCTTCCAGCACCTCTTCCAAGGTCGCGCGGAAAGCGGCGACCAGATGGGTCGGCAGGTCGGAGATGAAACCCACGGTATCGGACAGGATGACGGTGCGGCCATGCGGCAGCTTCATACGGCGCAATGTCGGATCGAGGGTGGCGAAGAGCATGTCTTCGGCGAGAACCCCTGCCCCGGTAATGCGATTGAACAGCGTCGATTTGCCGGCGTTGGTATAGCCGACGAGCGCCACGATCGGATGCGGCACCTTCCTGCGCTTGGCGCGGTGCAGCTGGCGTGTGCGCACCACCTGCTCAAGCTCGCGTTCGAGCTTGATGATGCGGTCCTGCAGCAGGCGTCGGTCGGCTTCGATCTGGGTTTCACCCGGACCGCCCATGAAGCCGCCACCGCCGCGCTGGCGTTCAAGGTGGGTCCAGCTTCGGACCAGCCGGCCCTTCTGATAGTTCAGATGCGCAAGATCGACCTGCAGCGTGCCTTCCTTGGTGGAAGCGCGGCGGCCGAAGATTTCGAGGATCAGGCCCGTCCGGTCGATGACCTTGGCGTTCCATTCCTTTTCCAGATTGCGCTGCTGTACCGGCGTCAGCGGATGGTCGACGATGACGAGGCCGGAATCACGCTCATCGAGCTGGTTCTTGATCTCTTCGATCTTGCCGGTGCCGAGCAAGGTTGCCGGGCGCGGATCGTTGACCGACACGATGGAAGCGTTGACGACGTCGAGGTCGATCGCCTGAGCCAGGCCCGTCGCTTCGTCGAGACGGCTTTCGGGAGTGCGGGTCGATGCCGATTCGGTCTGCCCACCGCGCGAGCGCGACTTCAGCACGGGGACGACGACGGTCGCGCGCATATCATCCCTGTGCTTAGCTGCCTCAGGGATGATGGAATCGTTCTTTGTATCGCGTGTCGAAATGACGGCTGGCCTTGGTTAGGACGCTGCTTCTTCGCTCTCGAACATCTGCATTGGCTGACCAGGCATGATAGTCGAGATCGCGTGCTTATACACGAGCTGCGAATGGCCGTCACGACGAAGCAAAACACAGAAATTGTCAAAGGAAGTGACAACGCCCGTGAGTTTGACGCCGTTAATGAGAAAGATTGTCAGGGAAATCTTTTGCTTGCGTACAGTATTGAGAAATAAGTCCTGCAGATTCTGAGAACGTTCCGCCATCGCGCCGCTTCTTTCTTTATTGCCGACCTGATCAAGCCGGTAGAATATCAATCAACCTCACCAGCAAGGCAGGTGGCACCCTCATTCCACCTGTCCAGCAAATCTTGGTATCAAATCATAATCTTTTCCGCAACGTCGAAAAAGGCTTCCCGAATATTCTGCGAGAGGCTTCCGGGATGACCATTCGCGATTGCGTGTCCATCAATGGAAACCACTGGAAAACAAATGCTTGTGGCTGCGGTAATGAAGACCTCGCGAGCGGCCATCATCTCCGAAACGGAGAACTTTCGCTCGACGATTTTAACCCCCAATTTGGCCGCGACATCGATCAGAGTCGTGCGGGTGATGCCGCGCAGGATGCCATGTTCGGCGGGCCGCGTTACCAGTGTACCGTCGGCATCGACGATCCAGACATTGGTCGCAGCCCCTTCCTTCACCATGCCATCGGCATCGACGTAAATCGCTTCCTGGGCACCGGCTTCCTTCGCCTGCTGACGGGCGAGAGCGTTCGACAGCAGCCCGACCGTCTTGATGTCGACCCGGTCCCATCGGTTGTCGGGAACGGTGATCGCCTTGATACCGGTCGTATTCTTTTTGGCGATAACAGATGGATCCGTGCTTTTGGCAGTGACGACAATCGATGGCGGCGTGCCTTCGGCGGGGAATACATGATCTCGGCGGGCAACGCCGCGCGTCACCTGCAGGTAGAAAAGGCCGTTGCGGACGTGGTTGCGGCGCAGCGTCTCGCGAATCACCTGCGTCAGCGCCGCACGGCTCATCGGCCAGGCGATGCGCAGTTCACTGAGCGAACGATCAAGACGATTCAGATGCCGGGTCAGGTCAACGATCAGGCCGTGACGGACTTCGCAGACTTCATAGACGCCATCGGCGAACTGATAGCCACGATCCTCTACATGCACCATGGCGTTGGAATGCGGCACGTAGCGTCCATTCACATAGGCAATTCTTGGCATTGAAAACCTGTTTAGGGCAAAAAGAAGGGAGCCGGCGCGACTTGAGCCCGCGCCGGAGAAAATCAGACGCCGAGCGACTTCAGCTTGCGATGCAACGCCGAGCGCTCCATGCCGACGAATTCGGCCGTGCGCGAGATGTTGCCGCCGAAGCGGTTGATCTGGGCGATCAGGTAATCCTTCTCGAACATCTCACGGGCTTCGCGCAGTGGCAGTGTCATGATGTGGTAGTCGTTTTTGGCTGAGACCTTCGGCAGCATGTCACCGAGATCGGTCGGCAGCATGTCTGCGGTGATCGGCGCATCCGGACCGTCAGTACGGGCAAGGATCATCAGCCGCTCGATATTGTTGCGGAGTTGGCGGATGTTGCCCGGCCAGTCATGGGCCTGCAGCACAGCCATGGCGTCATCGCCGATGCGGCGCGGCCGGATGCCCGCCTGTTCGGAAATCTGGCGCATGAGCTGGTCGACGAGGAATGGAATGTCCTCACGGCGCTCGGCAAGCTGCGGCACGCGCACTGGCACCACCGCCAGGCGATGATAGAGATCCTCGCGGAACCAGCCCTCGGCGATGCGGCTTTCCAGATTGTAGGCGGTCGAGGAAATGATGCGCACATCGACCTTCACCCGCTTGGAGCCGCCGACACGCTCGAACTGCTGATCGACCAGCACGCGCAGGATCTTGTTCTGCGTCTCACGCGGCATTTCGCCGACTTCGTCGAGATAGAGGATGCCGCGATGGGCCTCTTCCAGCGCGCCGATCTTGCGCGCCTGCCCCGGTGCGCCTTCGGTGCCGAACAGCGCCACTTCCATGCGGTCAGGCGTGATGTTGGCGGCATTGAGCGCCACGAAGGGGCCGTTGGCGCGCGTCGACTTCTTATGGATCATACGCGCCACCAGCTCCTTGCCGGAGCCGGATGCGCCGAAGATCATGATGCGGCTATTGGTTGGCGCGACCTTTTCGATCGTCTGGCGCAGCTGCGAAACGGCGACCGAGGTGCCGATCAGCTCCAGCGCATCACCGGCGCGGCGCTTCAGCTCGACGTTTTCGCGCTTCAGCTTGGAATTTTCCAGCGCGCGCTCGGCGATCAGGATCAGGCGGTCGGCCTTGAACGGCTTTTCGATGAAGTCGAAGGCGCCGCGCTTGATGGCGGAAACAGCCGTCTCGATATTACCGTGGCCGGAAATCATCACCACGGGAAGCTCGGGATGGCGCGTCCTGATCTCGTCGAGAAGCGAGAGACCGTCGAGCTTGCTGCCCTGCATCCAGATATCGAGGAAGACGAGACGCGGCACGCGATCGGAAATTGCCGCCAGCGCGCTGTCACTGTCATGCGCCATGCGGGTTTCGTGGCCTTCATCCGACAGGATACCGGCAACGATCTCGCGAATGTCATGCTCATCGTCGACGACGAGAATATCAGAGGCCATAAACGCTTTCCTTGTCACTGGCTGACGGGGCAGCGGCCACATCCCGGCGTGGCAGATGCACGCGGATCATGGCCCCTCTTCCCTGGTCAAAATCTGCGGGTGCATCGTGCAGTTCGAGCTGCCCGCCATGTTCTTCGATGATCTTCTTGACAATGGCGAGGCCGAGGCCGGTGCCCTTCTCGCGCATCGTCATATAGGGTTCCAGAATGCTGTGGCGGTTCTCGACAGGCAGGCCGCGGCCATTGTCGACGACATCGACGGTAAAGCGGTCGCGCGCCTCATCCAGAGAGGCGCGGACGAGGATCTTGCGCGCTTCGCGTTCCTCGCTCGGCACGGCCTCGATTGCTTCCACAGCGTTCTTGATGAGATTACCGAAGGCCTGACCCAGCATGCGGCTGTCGAACATGCCTTCCAGCCGCTCCTCGCCGAGTTCCTGCTGGAAGGCGATATGGTTGTTGCCCATCTCGCGCAGGAAGATTGCGTCGTGAAGGATAGCGCGCAGATCGCTCGGTTCCTTCGTCGGCTTCGGCATGCGGGCAAAGGCGGAGAATTCATCGACCATGCGACCGATATCGCCGACCTGGCGGATGATCGTGTCCGTGCACTGGTCGAAAACGGCGCGATCGTTCTCGTCGATCTGCTTGCCGTAACGACGTTGGATACGCTCGGCCGACAGCTGGATCGGCGTCAGCGGATTTTTGATTTCGTGAGCGATGCGGCGGGCGACATCGCCCCAGGCGGTGGAGCGTTGCGCAATGACGAGATCGGTGATGTCATCGAGCGTGATGACGTAGGATTCACTCAGATCGCGCACTTCTTCGCGCGTCACCTGGACGCTCAGCGTGCGCACCGTGCCACCACGCACCAGCGCGATCTGCTTGCGGAAATCGCCGCGGTAGCGAGAGGCGGCTTCCGTCAGTACCTGTTCCACTTCGGGGGCGATTTCCGACAGCTGCTTTCCGAGCATTTCGTCGGCATGCAGCGCCATCAGCGCCTCGGCTGAACTGTTGACGATGGTGATGCGCCGGTCCTGCTCAACGCCGATGACGGCGGCGGTGACACCCGAGAGCACGGCTTCGATGAAGCGGCGGCGATCGTCCACCTCGTCCTTCGCCTCGAGGATCTCGTCGCGCTGCGTGCGGATTTCCGAGATCATCTTGTTGAAGGTGCGCGACAGGCTGGCAACGTCGCCATCGACAGCGTGAACGGGCACGACGATATCCATGTTGCCGGATGCGACGCTATCGGCAGCAGTAATCAGCAGGCGGATCGGCCGCACGATACGGTCGGCCACCGCAATCGCGGTCCAGATCGCCGCGAGCAGCACGATCAGAGCAAAGCCGATGTAGAGCACTGCAAAGGCGATCTGCAGCGAGACGCGGCCGGCTTCCATCGAACGGTATTCGGTGGCGTTCTCCTCCATCATGCGCATGGCATTCATGACCTTGGGGTCGACTGCGCGCACCGTGTAGAGGAAGGTTCCGGGGATCGACTCGAGCCTGATGATGGCGCCGACAAGGTTGGTCACACCGGGCGGGATCAGCGTCGGCTGGCCGGCGGCCGCCTTTTCCAGCGCATCCTGCGGGATGGCGGGCAGCGGTTTTTCCGTGGCGATGTCTGCCTGGACGATGACCGAGCCGTCGCGCTCGACAAGGAAGGCGCCAAGCAGGCCGCGGCCCCTTGCCTGACGGGTCATCAGCTCACCGAAGCCGGTCTTGTCAAGGCTGTAGAGCGCGCGGTTACGCTCGAGATCGTTTGCCATCGAAACCGTCTGGCCCTGCAGATAGCTGGCGTTTTCCAGCATGTAGGCCTGGCCGATATTGCGGGACGAACTGACGATCGCCTGGGTTCGGAGAGCAAACCAGCGGTCGAGGCCGGCGTTCAGCGTGATACTGGCAAAGATCGCAACAAGGATCGCCGGCGTGATCGCGACGATCGAGAAGAGCACGACGATCCGGATGTGCAGGCGTGCAGCGGCGCGGCCGCGCGTGCGGGCCTTGAAAAGCCGCGCAACTTCGCGACCGATCAGCGCGATCAGGCCGAGGACGAAAAAGGAATTGATGACGACGGAGCCGATGACGACGTGAGAGGTCGGGGCAATCGGCGTCACGCCGAGCAGCACGAAGAGCGTGACGGTTGCGCAGACCAACGCGCCGCCGGCAAGCACAAGACCGGGTACGGCAAACAGGGCACGACGATCGGTCACCGTTGTCACCGCCTCGTTCGCCGTTTCCGGCGATACCCCTTCTTCGTCCATTCAGCCTCTCTTCGAACGGCAGTGCCGTCGCGCCCAACGAGAAGCCCAACCAACGCCGGTTTACGAAAAACCGGCGTTCCAACGACTCGATCGTGGGCGAATGTCCAAACCCTATGCGTGACCTTTAAGCAACGCATTGTGGCGAAAATGCAACGCACATTGCCACAATGTCAAGGTCGAAGGTCAGGCTGTACGCGAGCTTCTGTAGACGGAAACGCCGAGTTCGCGGATCTTTTTGCGCAGCGTATTGCGGTTCAGACCCAGCAAATCGGCAGCCTTGATCTGGTTGCCACGGGTAGCCGTCAATGCCGCAAGTATTAACGGATATTCCATTTCCGTCAGCACGCGGTCGTACAGGCCGGGCGGTGGCAAGTTTTCGCCGAAACTGGCGAAATAGCTACGCATATTCTCTTCGACCGCCTGGGCAATCGTCATCGAACCGCTGCGGATCGGACCCTTGTCGATCGGGCTATCGGGAACATCGGAGCGAAGCTCGGCGTCGATGATTTCGCGGGTGATGACATCCTGTGGATAAAGCGCCATCAGGCGGCGGATGAGGTTTTCCAGCTCGCGCACGTTGCCCGGCCAGGCATAGGCCTTCATCAGTTCCAGCGCTTCCTGATCGAAACGCTTGGAGCCGAGGCCTTCCTTTTCGGCCTGCTGGACGAAATGGCGGACGAGATCGGGAATATCCTCCGCACGGTCGCGCAGCGGCGGCAGGCGCAGCGGCACGACATTGAGGCGATAGTAGAGGTCTTCACGGAAGAGGCCCTGATTGATCGCCTGCTTCAGATCCTTGTTGGTCGCGGCAACGATTCGCACATCGGTGCGGATCGGCGTGCGGCCGCCGACGGTCGTATATTCGCCCTGCTGCAGAACGCGCAGAAGACGCGTCTGGGCATCCATCGGCATGTCGCCGATTTCATCGAGGAAAAGCGTACCGCCTTCGGCCTGTTCGAAACGACCCGTAGAGCGGGTCTGTGCGCCGGTGAAGGCGCCCTTCTCGTGGCCAAAGAGCTCGGACTCGATAAGGTCACGCGGGATGGCCGCCATGTTGATGGCGACGAATGGGCCGTTGCGGCGCTTGCCGTAATCATGCAGCGCGCGGGCGACGAGCTCCTTGCCGGTGCCGGATTCGCCGGTGATCATCAGCGTCAGGTCCGTCAGCATGAGACGAGCGAGAACGCGGTAGATTTCCTGCATTGCCGCCGAGCGGCCGACGAGCGGCATGCCGTCCTGTGTGTCGTCGTCGAGCTTGGCCGGTTTTCTCTTCGGTTCGGCGAGCGCCCGGCTGATGATACCGATCAGCTCCGTCAGGTCGAAGGGCTTCGGCAGGTAGTCATAAGCGCCCTTTTCCGACGCCTTGATCGCCGTCATGAAGGTGTTCTGCGCGCTCATGACGAGAACGGGCAGGTCCGGCCGCGCCTTCTTGATGCGGGGCAGAAGGTCGAAGGCATTCTCATCCGGCATGACGACGTCGGTCACGACGAGATCGCCCTCGCCGGCCGATACCCAGCGCCACAGCGTCGCGGCATTGGAAGTAATGCGCACATCATAACCGGCGCGGCTCAAGGCCTGATTGAGCACCGTGCGGATGGCCGCATCATCATCGGCAACGAGGATCGTGGCTGTCATCGATTGGGTCCTGTCGAGCTTGCAATAGCGGCGTCATCAAGCGAGGCATCCTTTGAGGCCGGCATGAGGACGCGGAAAATCGTGCGGTTGTTCTGGGTGTCGCATTCGATGATGCCGCCATGATCGCCGATGATCTTGGCAACCAGGGCGAGGCCGAGACCGCTGCCATTCGGCTTGGTGGTGATGAAGGGATCGAAGAGATGCGGCAAGAGGTCCGTCGGCACGCCGGGACCATTGTCGATGACGCAGAATTCCAGCGGCAGCGAGATTTTCTCGCGCGTGCCGGCGACCGAAAGACGGATGCCCGGACGATAGGCCGTCGTCAGGATGATCTCGCCATCCGGCCGGTCACCGACGGCTTCGGCAGCGTTCTTCACCAGATTGAGGAAAACCTGCACGAGCTGGTCGCGATTGGCGTAGACGGCCGGCAGCGACGGGTCGTAATTCTCGGTCACGCGGATATTGCGGGCGAAACCTGCCTTGGCAACGGCCTTCACATGATCGAGCACGGAATGGATATTGACCGGCACACGGTCGACCGGGCGCTCGTCGGAAAAGACTTCCATGCGATCGACCAGCGAGACGATGCGATCCGTCTCGTCGCAGATCAGGCGCGTCAGGGCGCGGTCGTCATCAATGACGGACTGTTCGAGAAGCTGGGCAGCGCCACGGATACCGGAGAGCGGGTTCTTGATCTCATGGGCGAGCATGGAGGCAAGACCCGTGACCGAGCGGGCAGCCGCGCGATGTGTCAGCTGCCGGTCGATCTTGTCTGCCATCGACCGTTCCTGGAAGACGACAACGACCGAGCCCGGCTCCGCAATGACAGGCGCAACATAAAGATCGACGAGCTTGTCCTGACCGAGGCGCGGCGAGCTCAAATCGACGCGGTATTCGTTGACCGGCGCCTTGCGTTCGCGCACCTGATCGATCAGCGCCAGAAGCGGGCTGCCGAAGGGAATAAAGGTCGAGATGCGGTAGCGGGAGAGATGCGCAGCGCTGGCACCAAAGAAGGCCTCGGCTTCCCAGTTCGCAAAAACGATGAAGCCGCCCTCATCCACCATGACGACGGGGTTCTGGATGGCGTTCAGCACCGCCATTGCCATAGCGTTGACCGGATTCTCGGAAGAAGCTGTGCCGTCCGTGCTCATGCCGCCTCCCGCCGCTCTACCGCACCTGCCGCTATCGCGTCGCCGAAGCGGGCAATCACATCATCAGGATCACGCGACGTCATGATCGCAGCCTTTTGCTCGCCCGGAAGATCCGGCGCGAAGCGCTCCAGATACCATCCGAGATGTTTGCGGGCGTGCCTGACGGCAACGGTCTCGCCATAAAATTCCAGCATCATGCGATAGTGCTCGACGGCAATGGCCGCGATCTCTTCGCGCGCTGGTTCACGGGCACCTGCCAAAACACCGGCATGCCACGGCCTGCCCTGGCTGCCGCGGCCGATCATGACAGCATCGGCGCCCGAGCGGCGCAGGATCTCCTGCGCATCCTCAGCCGTTTCAACATCGCCATTGGCGATCAGCGGCACGGAAATGACATCGCGCACGGGACGGATGGCATCCCAGTCCGCCCTGCCCTCATAAAACTGCATGCGGGTGCGGCCGTGGATGGTGATGAGCTGGACGCCAGTCTCTTCGGCGCGCTTGGCAATATGTGGTGCGTTGATGGAATTCTCGTCCCAGCCGAGGCGCATCTTCAGCGTGACGGGGATATCGACTGCCTTGACGGTCGCCTCGATCAGCTCCAGCGCATGATCCGGATCGCGCATCAGCGCCGAACCGGAATAACCACCGATGACCTTCTTGGCCGGGCAGCCCATGTTGATGTCGATGATATCGGCGCCATGATCGGCCGCGATCTTGGCGGCTTCGGCCATCCAGCGCGCTTCACGGCCGGCGAGCTGCACCATATGCGGACGGAAACCGGCAGCCCGCAGGCGCACCCAGGATTCGGCGGTATCATTCACCAGTTCCCGGCTTGCTACCATTTCGGTGACAACGAGGCCCGCGCCATGGCGCCAGGCAAGTTCGCGGAACGGCATATCCGTGACACCCGACATCGGCGCAAGCACAACGCGGTTCCGCACGGACACGGGTCCGATTCGGAAAGGCGCTGCGAGGTCCTTGGAAATCAAATGATTATCTTTCAGGCACACCATGTAACTGCATTATTTTTAGCCATAGTTCTGCGGCTTGCCAAGAGGGTCGAGACCGAATTGATATTTTTTGGGCAAATGCTGGAAAAGGTCCGAGCAAGACGATAGAGCAACTGACATCCATTCCGCATATTTCAGGGATTTATGCTGCAAATGCATACTAAGCAACCGATATCGGCTGGAATTGTCGTCGTTGCGGCGGGCCGCGGTGAACGCGCCGGATCACACGAGGAAGGCCCCAAGCAGTATCGGATGGTCGGCGGCAAGCCGGTTATCGTTCACACGCTTGAAAATTTCATGACATGGGAAGCGGCAACGCACATCGTCGTTGTCATCCACCCCGATGACGAAGCGCTTTTTGCCAGAGCGTCCCGGCACGTCATCTCCGCAACGCCGATCGAGACGGTTCATGGCGGCGCGACCCGACAGCAGTCGGTGCTGGCCGGCCTGCGACACCTTAGGGATAAGGGCATCAGCCACGTGCTGATCCACGACGCGGTGCGCCCCTTCGTCGATCACCAGCTTCTCGACCGGATCGCCGATACGCTTTCGGCCGGCGCGCCCGCGGTTCTTCCGGCAACGCCGGTCGCTGATACGCTGAAGCAGGCCGGCAGCGACGGGATCGTAGTCAAGACCATTCCGCGCGACCAGCTCTATGCGGCCCAGACGCCGCAATCCTTCGATTTCGCCACCATTCTCGAGGCGCATGAGAAGGCAGCCGCCAGCGGCAGGACGGATTTCACCGACGATGCATCAATCGCCGAGTGGCTCGGTATTCCTGTAACCATCGTCGAAGGCGCACCGACCAACGTCAAGCTGACAGTCAGAAGCGATATAGCCATGGCCGACGATAAGCTCTCAAACGCCCGTGTCCCGGATGTGCGCACCGGCAACGGTTATGACGTGCATCAGCTCGAGCCCGGCGACGGTGTTACACTCTGTGGCGTCTTCATTCCGCATGATCAGAAGCTCAAGGGCCATTCGGATGCCGATGTGGCGTTGCATGCCTTGACGGATGCGCTGCTTGCCACCTGCGGCGCCGGAGATATCGGCGATCATTTCCCGCCATCCGACCAGCAATGGAAGGGTGCCCCTTCCCGCATCTTCATCGAACATGCAGCAAAGATCGTGCGCGATCATGGCGGCACCATCACCAATGCGGACGTCTCGCTGATTGCAGAGGCGCCGAAGGTCGGGCCGCATCGCGAAGCCATGCGCGCCAATCTTTCGGAATTCCTCGGCATCGACATCGAGCGCTGCTCGGTGAAAGCCACCACCAACGAGACGATCGGTTTCGTCGGCCGCCGCGAGGGGATCGCCGCGATTGCAACGGCAACCGTCGTCTATGGAGGCAGGAAGCGATGAGCCTGTTTCCCGCAGATATCACTTCGATGGCGGAAAACATCATCCGCAATTTCACGGCTGCGGGTCTGATGGTATCGACGGCAGAGTCCTGCACCGGCGGACTGATTGCCGGCGCGCTCACGGAAATCTCGGGATCGTCCGCTGTCGTCGACCGTGGCTTCGTGACCTATACGAACGTGGCCAAGATGCAGATGCTCGGCGTGCAGGAAGAGACGCTCATCCGTTTCGGCGCGGTTTCAGAGGAGACGGCCCGGCAGATGGTGCATGGTGCCCTCTTCCGCTCGCGCGCCGACCTTGCGGTCGCTGTGACGGGCATCGCCGGGCCTGGCGGCGGATCGCCGGAAAAGCCAGTCGGGCTGGTGCATCTTGCGGCGAAATCACGTTCGGGTAAGCTTGTCCATCGTAAGATGCTTTACGGCGACATTGGCCGCACGGAAATCCGCCTGGCAACAATCCGGACGGCACTTCAAATGGTTATTGAAATTGCGTGATATTGAGTGAAGGAACAAAACGCAGGAATTTCAGTTTTTGCCGCGTGTAGGCAAGAACTAGTTTTGAAGGAACGGTCAAATGAGATACTTGGCATGCATCGGTGTCGTCTTGAGCCTCGCCTGCGTTTCGGCGGCTGAAGCACCATCCAACTATCAGGTTAATGGTGGCGTGCGGGTGGATTCCGACCCCGTTCTTCTGCGCAAATACGACCATGCGCTCCGCCGCTGCCAACCGGAAGCGCTGGGCTATCGCGGATCGCCTGATACCACCAGCCTGCTCTACAACGCAGCACTCAGAGGCTGCCTCTATCGCTACAGCTTCATCGACCGTGGCTCCTACGCTTATCCCGCGACGCAGATCTTCGACCATTTCTTCGATCGCTGACTGTCAGCCGTAGATCGTTGCCGCCCGTTTTTCGAAGGCGTCCGTGAACATGCGGAAAGCCCTGTCGAACATTGACCCCATGAGCGCGCCGAGAATGCGGCTCTTGAACTCATAGTCGATGAAAAAATCGACCGTACAGCCGCCGCCTTCCGCCTCGACGAACCGCCAGCGGTTGTCGAGGTAGCGGAACGGGCCGTCGATATATTTGACGTCGATGACGCGCTCGGCTCTGTTGAGCAGGACCTGGGTCGTGAAGGTTTCGCGGATCGCTTTGTAGCCGACCGTCATGTCGGCGATCAGCAGTTCCTTGCCGTCACGCTCCTTGCGGTTCTTCACCGACAGAGCTTCGCAGAGCGGCAGAAATTCCGGATAACGTTCGACATCAGACACCAGGTTGAACATCTGGTCGGGCGTGTGCGGGACAGGGCGATGCGTTTCGAATTGCGGCATGAAGCGCAGTTAAGCCGGGACATCGAGAAGATCAAGAAGCGCTCGCATCTGGCGGCGGGATTTCACCTGCAAAACGGGCACATGCGGTCCGTGCGCAGCAATGGCTGATGTCACGCGCGGCGTGAATTTCTTCTCGAAGGTCCAGATGAATTCCAGAAACTGCCAATCGACCTTCTCGATGCAGCCGGGTGCCATTTCCGGGCGTGTGCGGCCAATGTGCTTCAGCCAGCGGGTCACAACTCCCCAGACGCAAAGCAGGCGCGGCATCCGCACCCAGATGACGATATCGGTGCGCGGCAGGCGGATATCGAAAGTGGACGGATTGGTGCCATCCATGATCCAGCGCTCGCCGGCAATCCTTTCGACGATCCGCTGGCGCTGTTCCTGCCTGCTGCGTTCCACCCAGCCCGGCAGCCAGAGGATATCGCGGTCGATCGAGAGATAGGTCAGGTCGAAATGGTTCGCCAGTTTCTGAGCAAGCGTCGACTTGCCGCCGCCCGAGCAGCCGATGACCAAGATGCGTCTCGCGTCGCGAATCTGCCCGGCGGCAAAGGCGTCGTCGACATAGTTAATTGCCTCGTCCGATTGCCGTTCCATTGCGAGTTCCTTCTTACTCGTTCACAGCCGGCAGTTTGGAGAGCAATTCGTCGCTCTCTTGGAAGGACTTGAGCGTCAGAACCGGGATGTCGCGGCCATGGCTTGCCAGCATCGCCGCGAATTTCGGCGCTTCCCGCTTTTCGAACGTCCAGATGTATTTCAGGAATTGCAAGTCGATCCGCTCAGGGCATCCCGGTGCCATGTCCGGCCGGGTCCGACCGCGATATTTCCACCAACGCCCGAGCACGCTGCGCACGGAAACGCTGCGCGCCGGGCGGCGCCAGAGCACCATATCGGCGCGCGCCAGACGGATCGGCAATGTGCTTGGGTTGTTGCCGTCCATGATCCAGCGTTCGCCGGCAACGGCATCGCGGATACGCTGAACGGATTCCTCCCGCGGACGCAGCTTCCAGCCGGGCAGCCAGAAGATGTCGCGGTCCATAGAGACGTAAGTCAGTCCGAATCGCCGTGCGAGCGCCTGGGCAAGCGTCGACTTGCCGGTGCCGGAGCAGCCGAAGACCAGGATGCGCTCGGCACGGGGAATAATGGTGGCAGCTTCGGCAATGGAGACTGCACGCACGGATTCAGGCGACGTCGTCACTTGATGCATGGCAAACTCGCTTTCGACAGGATCGCCTTCGCGGACCGATCTGTTGCGAAGAGCGGCGTGCTGGCTAGCTGCTTCGCGTGACCTGATGATGACAATGAAGCGAACAAAGAAAAACCGCGGCGAAAATCACCGCGGTGCTATTAAACACATGTGGCAAGCTCTTACTCGGCAGCCATCAGCAGCTTCTTCTCACGCGCAGCCTTCAGGCGGGCGAAGTCGTCGCCAGCGTGATGCGAGGAGCGCGTCAGCGGGCTGGAAGCGACCATCAGGAAGCCCTTAGTGTAAGCGACCGTCTCGTAGGACTTGAACTCTTCCGGAGTGACGAAGCTCTCGACCTTGTGGTGCTTGCGGGTCGGCTGCAGGTACTGGCCGATCGTCAGGAAGTCGACATCGGCGGTGCGCAGATCGTCCATGAGCTGGAGAACCTCGTTCCGCTCCTCACCGAGGCCGACCATGATACCGGATTTGGTGAACATGGTGGGATCGAGCTCCTTCACGCGCTGCAGCAGGCGGATGGAATGGAAGTAGCGGGCGCCCGGGCGAACCGTCAGATAGTTGCCGGCAACTGTTTCCATATTGTGGTTGAAGACGTCGGGCTTGGCAGCGACGACGCGTTCCAGCGCGCCAGGCTTCTTCAGGAAGTCGGGCGTCAGGATTTCGATCGTCGTCATCGGCGAAGCGGCGCGGATTGCCCAGATGACCTTTTCGAAATGCTCGGCACCGCCATCTTCCAGATCGTCACGATCGACGGAGGTGATGACAACGTGGCTCAGGCCCATCTGCTTGACGGCCTTGGCGACGTTTTCCGGCTCGGCCATGTCGAGCGCATTCGGCTTGCCGGTCGCGACGTTGCAGAAGGCGCAGGCGCGCGTACAGATCTCGCCCATGATCATGAAGGTGGCGTGCTTCTTGTCCCAGCACTCGCCGATATTCGGGCAGCCCGCCTCTTCGCAGACGGTGACGAGCTTGTGCTCCTTCACGATCGAGCGGGTTTCGGCGTAGCCTTTCGAGGTCGGCGCCTTCACACGAATCCAGTCCGGCTTGCGCAGGACTTCCGTATCCGGGCGATGCGCCTTTTCCGGATGCCGCACACGCTTTGCGTCTGGATTGATCGTGTCGAGAATGGTGACCATGTCAGTTCAACTTTCCGCCGCCCCATGCGGCCCGGATTGTCATATTGCGCATCGTTCGTTTATTCAAATCTTTCGATCTGAAGGGATGCGCTCTACCTTCGCACCAGTCGTGCGAAGAATATCAGCAGGCAGGCGCCGATGAAGCCCGTCACGAAATAGCCGAACCGTCCACCGGCAACTTCGATATGGAACTGCGCCAGGATGGCGGTGGCGACGACCGAGCCGACAATGCCGAGCACGATGTTCAGCAATATGCCGTAACGCGCTTCCATCAACTTGCCCGCGAGCCAGCCCGCAAGTCCACCGATAATGATTGCCGAAATCCAGCCGACGCCTTCCATCCCGTGTTTCTGCCCTACGCTATCGCCCTTGCGATCAGCACCACGACAATGGCGCCGACAGTGGCGTGGATGATCTGAACCACCAGTGCATTTTCAATGCCCAGAGAAATCCCCAATGCATTGAACAAAAACCCGCCCACGAACGCGCCGATGATGCCGCTGAGCAGGCACCGTATCAACCCACCACCACCGACGACCAGGCTCGCAAGGAAGCCCGCGACCAGACCGATCAGCAGAAAGACGAGAAGCGACTGCGTGCTCATAGACATGATGATTTCCTTTCGTTTTTTCCACCCCGGGGAGCGAATGGATTTTCCATCCCGGGCAATGGCGTTCCGCCACGGGATAGAGGGCGCACAAGAAAATTATCAAGCGTTCAGAACGCGGCCGTAAGCATCGAGCACGCTTTCCTTCATCGTCTCCGAAATGGTCGGATGCGGGAAGATCGTGTGTATCAGTTCTTCTTCCGTCGTCTCCAGGTTCATGGCGACCACGAAGCCCTGGATGAGCTCGGTGACTTCGGCGCCGACCATGTGGGCGCCGAGCAGTTCGCCGGTCTTCTTGTCGAAGATCGTCTTGACCAGACCCTGGTCTTCGCCGAGCGCGACGGCCTTGCCATTGGCGCTGAAGGGGAAGCGGCCAACGCGGATATCGCGGCCCAACTCCTTGGCCTTTGCTTCGGTGAGACCGACAGATGCGACCTGCGGGTTGCAGTAGGTGCAGCCCGGGATCTTGAGCTTGTCCATCGGATGAACGTTCGGCAGGCCGGCAATCTTCTCGACACAGACGACGCCTTCATGCTCGGCCTTGTGGGCCAGCAGCGGCGGGCCGGCAACGTCGCCGATCGCGTAGATGCCAGGCACATTGGTCCTGCCATAGCCGTCGATGACGATGAAGCCACGATCGGTCTTCACGCCGACAGCCTCGAGGCCGATGCCTTCGACATTGGCCTGCACGCCGACGGCTGAAATCATGCGGTCTGCAGTGATCGTTTCCGTCGTTCCGTCTTTCTTCTCGATGGTGGCAGTGATCGAATTTGCGCCCTTCTCAACCTTGGCGACCTTGGCCTCCAGATGGATCTTCATGCCCTGACGCTCGAACTGCTTCTTGGCAAGGGCGGAGATTTCCACATCCTCGACCGGCATCACCTGGCTCATGATCTCGACGACGGTGACGTCGACGCCCATCGTGCGGTAGAAGCTTGCGAATTCGATACCGATCGCGCCCGATCCCATGACAAGCAGGGACTTCGGCAGTTCGTCCGCCTTCATTGCTTCAAAATAGGTCCAGATCAGCTTACCATCCGGCTCGATGCCCGGCAGTGCGCGCGGACGCGCGCCGGTCGCAACGATGATGTGCTTGGCCGTATAGGTGCCTTCGCCGAGCGCGTTCTTCGGCACCGGACCCATCGGCTCCATCGGCTTCTTCGTCGTCTTGGAAACGACAATCTCGCCGGGCTTGGTGATCTTTGCCTCACCCCAGATGACATCGACCTTGTTCTTCTTGAACAGGAAGCCGACGCCGTTATTCATGCGATGCGCAATACCGCGCGAACGGGTGACGATCGCCTTGATATCGGGCTTGATCGTGCCTTCCAGCACCAGGCCGTAATCCTTGCCGTGCTGGGCGGTATGCAGGACGTCAGCCGAGCGCAGCAGCGCCTTGGTCGGAATGCAGCCCCAGTTGGAGCAAATGCCGGCGAGATGTTCGCGCTCGACGCAGGCGACCTTGAGGCCGAGCTGCGCGGCGCGGATGGCGGCGATATAGCCGCCGGGACCGGAACCGATGACGATGACGTCGTAGGATTGAGCCATTGCTTTCCTGCCTTTGTTACGCTCGCGCGCGGGTCATGAGAACCCATGCGTGCTTTTTGCTGTTATCGAAGAGCGGCACGGCATTCATGCGCGCCGCTTCCGAAAATCCGTTTCTTCCGTAAAGCGACAGAGCCGCTTCGTTACTATCCGACGTGATCAGGCTGACCGGCAGCACGTCTGCCCTTGCGAGCTGATCTTCCAGCAGCCTCTTGCCGATGCCGATACCGCGCATATGGCGATAGACCGCGAGACTGCCAATGAACCAGTGTCCGATCACCGATCTCTGCATCGCCAGCATCGGCTCTATGGCCGGATGCCGCGCTTCGAGATCACGTATGCCTTCATCCACTTCGTAACCGATCGCCATTCCGGCGATCTCATCATAGGCCTCGCCGATGACGGCGTTCTTCCAGCCGCCGAGCGCCTCGTCGCTCATCTTCAGCCGGCCCCGCTCCAGCGGTGTATCGCTCATGCCGCTTGCGACATCGGCAAACCAGAGCCATGAGGCAAAGCCGTGAGAAGCAATATCCGCCAGTATCGCCAGTTCCGAAGCATCCCGGCGGGAGGCCTGTCGGAGAGCGAGAAAGGCAGTCATCCTCAGAGGCCCAGCATCATCCGCACGATGGGCTCAAGGCCGCGACCGAGCGCACGCGTATTCTCCGCATCGAGGTGAATACCGTCGATCGGCGTCGTCTTGGCGACGGAATTGCCGTCGAAGAAGCCGCAGCCGAGTTCATCAGCGAGATCACGGTAAAGCGTCGGAAGCTTTGCCGATTCCTCGATGCCACCGGGGAAGGATGCCGCGAAGGGCACATTGCCCGTCGCGCAGATTGCCGGCGGCGCCACGATCAGGATCTCCGGCCCATCGAATTCGAAGGGCCAGGCATGATTGCGGATCAGCCGCACCAGACGGCCGATGCCCTGGCACGCGGCAAACGCCGAGCCGGCAACGACCGGCTTCATGTCGTTGGTGCCGAGCAGCAGGATAACGAGATCGAGCGGCGCATGCGTCTGCAGAACAGTCGGCAGAATGCGTGCGCCGTTGCGATCGCAATCGGCAAGATGGTCGTCAAAGGCGGTGGTGCGGCCGTTCAGGCCTTCCGCGATGACGCGAACTCCGCTTCCGAGCGTTGCCTGAAGCACGCTCGGCCAGCGGTTTTCGTAGGCATGACGGCCGATCGTGACGGCGTCATAGCCCCAAGTCAGCGAGTCACCATAGCAAAGAACAGTCTTCGTCATGTCCGCCCTCCCGCGTCCTGCTTAGACCAGCATGCCCATCGGATTTTCGATGTAGCCCTTGAAGGCCTGCAGCAACTCAGCACCGAGAGCACCGTCAACGCAACGATGGTCAGTCGAGAGCGTCACGGTCATGACCGTAGCAATCGCCATTTCGCCGTTCTTGACGATGACACGCTGCTCCCCCGCGCCGACTGCGAGGATGGTCGCATGCGGCGGGTTTATGACGGCTGCGAAGTTCTTCACGCCCATCATTCCCATGTTGGAGACCGAGGTCGTGCCGCCCTGATATTCCTCAGGCTTCAGCTTGCGGTCCTTGGCACGCTTGCCGAGATCGCGCATCTCGTTGGAGATGGTCGACAGCGTCTTCTCCTCAGCCTTGCGGACGATCGGGGTGATCAGGCCGCCAGGGATCGAGACAGCCACGCCGACATCGGCATGCTTGTGCTTGACCATGGCATTTTCGGTCCAGGAGACGTTGGCATCCGGAATGTCGCGCAGTGCCAAAGCCATGGCCTTGATGACCATGTCGTTGACCGAAAGCTTGTAGGCCGGAGCGCCGTCCTTGCGGGGAGCGGCGTCGTTCAGCTGGGCACGCAGCGCCATCAGCGCGTCGAGTTCGCAATCAACCGAAACGTAGAAGTGCGGAACGGTCTGCTTGGATTCGACGAGGCGACGGGCAATCGTCTTGCGCATGCCGTCATGCGGCACGAGCTCGTAGGAGCCCGGCTCGAAGAGCTTGAGCACGGCTTCATCCGAAGCGCCCTTCGGAGCGGCAGCGGCCGGAGCCGGTGCAGCAGCCTGCGGGGCAGCAACAGCAGCCGGAGCAGCCTTGGCGCCACCACCGGCAGCAGCAGCTTCGAC
Source organism: Rhizobium sp. 01T444 (assembly GCF_056398305.1). NCBI lineage: Bacteria > Pseudomonadati > Pseudomonadota > Alphaproteobacteria > Hyphomicrobiales > Rhizobiaceae > Rhizobium > Rhizobium sp. 01T444. The sequence goes on along the minus strand of NZ_JBFTPD010000009.1, from coordinate 79,156 downwards.
ATCACTCTTGACGACACGGCCATGCGGACCGGTGCCGGCAACGGCGGAAATATCGATACCGGCTTCCTTGGCGAGACGGCGAGCAAGCGGCGAAGAGAAGGTGCGAGCGCCAGCCGAGGAGGCGGCAGCCGGGGCAGCGGCCGGAGCTGCCGGTGCGGGTGCTGTCTCAGCCTTCGGTGCTTCGGCTGGTGCCGGAGCAACTGCAGCCTTCGGCGCCGGAGCGGCGGAGCCGGCACCGCTTGCGGCGGCGGCGACATCTTCGCCATCGGCGGCGAGAACGGCGATCAGGGCGTTGACCTTCACGCCTTCGCTGCCGGCCGGAACGACGAGCTTGGCAACGGTGCCTTCGTCGATGGCTTCGACTTCCATCGTCGCCTTGTCGGTCTCGATCTCGGCGATCACATCGCCGGACTTGACCTTATCGCCTTCCTTGACCAGCCACTTGGCCAGATTGCCTTCTTCCATGGTCGGAGAGAGGGCGGGCATCGTGATATTGATCGGCATCGAAAGGCCCTCCCCTTATTTGTAGCAAACGGCTTTCACCGCATCGACCACTTCGCCGACATTCGGAAGCGCGAGCTTCTCGAGATTGGCGGCGTAAGGCATCGGAACGTCCTTGCCGGCGATCGTCAGGATCGGCGCATCGAGGTAATCGAAGGCCTGCTGCATGACGCGGGTGGCGATTTCGGTGCCGACGGAGTTCTGCGGATAACCTTCTTCGACGGTGACCAGACGGCCGGTCTTCTTGACCGATTCGATCACTGTCGGAAGATCCATCGGGCGAAGCGTGCGCAGATCGATCAGTTCGACATCGATGCCGAGCTTTTCGAGTTCAGCAACCGCCTTCGTCGCATAGGTCATGCCGATGCCGAAGGAGACGACGGTGACATCCTTGCCCGGGCGGTGGATGCGGGCCTTGCCGATCGGCAGAACGAAATTATCGAGCTTCGGTACATCGAAATGCTGACCGTAGAGAATTTCGTTTTCGAGGAAGACGACCGGATTCGGGTCACGGATCGCGGCCTTGAGCAGACCCTTGGCGTCGGATGCCGTGTAGGGCATGACAACCTTCAGGCCGGGGATCGCGCTATACCAGGCGGCGTAATCCTGGCTGTGCTGGGCGCCGACGCGGGCAGCAGCACCGTTCGGGCCGCGGAAAACGATCGGGGCACCCATCTGGCCGCCCGACATATAGAGCGTCTTGGCAGCCGAGTTGATGATCTGGTCGATCGCCTGCATGGCGAAGTTGAAGGTCATGAACTCGACGATCGGCTTCAGGCCGGCCATGGCAGCACCGACGCCAACGCCGGCGAAGCCGTGTTCGGTGATCGGCGTGTCGATAACGCGGCGAGCGCCGAATTCCTGCAGAAGACCCTGGGTGACCTTGTAGGCGCCCTGGTATTCGGCAACTTCTTCGCCCATGACGAAGACGTTTTCGTCAGCGCGCATTTCTTCGGCCATGGCGTCACGAAGGGCTTCGCGCACCGTCATCGACACCATCTCGGTACCGGCAGGAATTTCCGGGTCGTTCGGCACGAAAGCCTTGGGCTCGGCCGGAACCGGAGCAGCAGCTGCAGCCGGCTTTTCTTCCTGGGCAGCAGGCGCCGCGGCGGCCGGAGCCGGCTGAGCGGCAGCCGGAGCGGCGGAAATCGCGTCGGCGGATTCGCCATCCTGCAGCAGGATGGCGATCTTGGCATTCACCTTGACGTTTTCGGTGCCTGCCGGAACCAGCAGCTTGCCGATGACGCCTTCATCGACGGCTTCGACTTCCATCGTCGCCTTGTCGGTTTCGATTTCGGCAATCACGTCACCGGACGTGACCTTGTCGCCTTCATTCTTGAGCCACTTGGACAGCGTGCCTTCTTCCATCGTCGGAGAGAGGGCGGGCATAAGGATATCGATAGGCATGGGTTCCCTCCCCGATTAGAGCAGAATGTCGGTGTAGAGCTCGGATGCATCCGGCTCCGGATCGGCCTGGGCGAAATCGGCACTGTCGGCGACGATGTCGCGGACTTCCTTGTCGATCGCCTTCAGATCGTCTTCGGTCGCCCAACCCTTTTCCATCACGCGCAGGCGAACCTGCTCGATCGGGTCCTGCTCGGAGCGCATCTTCTGCACTTCTTCCTTGCTACGATACTTCGCCGGGTCCGACATGGAGTGGCCGCGGTAGCGATAGGTCAGCATTTCAAGGATGATCGGGCCCTTGCCCGAGCGGCAGTGCTCGAGCGCCTCATCGGCAGCAGCTTTGACGGCGCGAACGTCCATGCCGTCAACCTGGACGCCCGGGATACCGAAGCCGGAACCGCGAAGCGAATAGTTCGACTGAGCCGTCGCGCGAGCCGTCGACGTGCCCATGGCATAACGGTTGTTTTCGACGATGTAGATGATCGGTAGCTTCCAGAGAGCAGCCATGTTGAAGCTCTCGTAGACCTGACCCTGGTTGGCAGCGCCGTCACCGAAATAGGCGATCGAAACGCTGTCGTTGCCCCGGTAGCGGTTTGCAAAGGCAAGGCCGGTTCCGAGCGAAACCTGGGCACCGACGATACCGTGGCCGCCGTAAAAATGCTTCTCCTTGGAGAACATGTGCATCGAACCGCCCTTCCCGTGGGAATAGCCGTTGCGACGCCCGGTCAGTTCGGCCATGACGCCGCGTGCTTCCATGCCGGTAGCCAGCATATGACCGTGGTCGCGATAGGCGGTGATGACCTGATCGCCTTCCTTCTGCGCCATCTGCATGCCGACGACGACAGCTTCCTGACCGATGTAAAGGTGACAGAAACCACCGATGAAGCCCATGCCGTAAAGCTGGCCCGCCTTTTCCTCGAAACGGCGGATGAGCAGCATCTCGCGATAGGCCTTCAGCTCCTCGTCGCGATCGAAATCGGCGATAGGACCACCGTTCGATGCCTTGGCTGCGGATTTCGCACTGTTTTTGCGGCTGGAAACGGTCGCGGTTTTGCGCAACGCCATTCAACCCTCCCTATGGGTTTATCGGTTCTCAGGTGGCGCGTACCATAGGGAAGAAAAATGACCACAGCAATGCCATAATTGCATGGCTCATATTCGCAGGTAAATTATTGATAAATAACAGGAATTTTTGATTAACCTAAATTCGGTTAATTGCGGTAGTGATTGTAAATGACGATCTCATCCGCGCGCGACATGTTGAGCTGATATCGCGCCTTTTCGTCGAGCATATCCTTGTCCAGCGAGCCGTCACTCAGGAGCGCTACCTGCGCCTCCAGATGCTCACGCTTGACCTTCAGCACAGCCAATTCCTTCTCACGCGCGACACGCTGGCGCTCGAACGCCTCCGTCGCACGCAGACCATAGTCACCGTGAATGCAATGATAACCGAAATAGGAAAGGAAGGCGACCGTCATGGCCGGAATGACGAAGCGGCCAGTCTTTCTCTTCTTATGATGCTTTGTCCACATACACGCATGCTCTAACGCATTACCAATCGTTTCAATTTACCGCGCAGAGATTAACCGTTCGTTGACTCAAAGCCCATCACGGGCAGACTCAACAAAAAACCCGCGCCGGAGCGCGGGTTCCAAATGACTGATTTATCAGTTCGTATTAGCCGCGGATGATGGAGCGGCCGGCATACTGAGCCTGCGGGCCGAGACCTTCTTCGATGCGGATCAGCTGGTTGTACTTGGCAAGGCGATCCGAGCGCGACAGCGAGCCGGTCTTGATCTGGCCGCAGTTGGTGGCAACTGCGAGATCGGCGATCGTGGAGTCTTCGGTTTCGCCCGAACGGTGCGACATCACGGCAGTGTAGGCTGCCTTGTGCGCGGTGTTGACGGCGTCGAGCGTTTCCGTCAGCGAACCGATCTGGTTGACCTTGACGAGGATCGAGTTGGCGACGCCCATGCGGATACCGTCACGCAGGCGAGCCGAGTTGGTGACGAACAGGTCATCGCCGACGAGCTGGCACTTTTTGCCGACGAGATCGGTCAGCGTCTTCCAGCCTTCCCAATCGTCTTCTGCCATGCCGTCTTCGACGGAAATGATCGGGTACTTGCCGACGAGTTCAGCGAGGTATTCGGCCATTGCGCCCGGTTCGAGCGTGCGGCCTTCGCCTTCCATCACATACTTGCCGTCCTTGAAGAATTCCGTCGAGGCGCAATCGAGGCCGAGATAGATGTCCTCGCCCGGCTTGTAGCCGGCTTTCTCAACCGACTTCATGATGAAGTCGAGGGCTTCCGGAGCGCTCTTCAGGCCCGGGGCAAAACCACCTTCGTCGCCGACATTGGTGTTGTGGCCCTGGGCGGCGAGTTCCTTGCGCAGCGTATGGAAGACTTCCGAGCCCATGCGGACAGCTTCACGGATCGAGTCTGCGCCAACCGGCAGGATCATGAATTCCTGGAAATCGATCGGGTTGTCGGCATGTGCGCCACCGTTGATGATGTTCATCATAGGAACCGGTAGCAGGCTGGCCGAAGCGCCACCAACATAACGGTAGAGCGGCAGGCCGGAAGCCTCCGCGGCGGCCTTGGCAACAGCGAGCGAAACGCCGAGGATGGCGTTGGCCCCGAGGCGCGACTTGTTCGGCGTACCGTCGAGCTCGATCATGATCTTGTCGATCTGGATCTGGTTTTCAGCGTCGATGCCGCCGATGGCGTCGAAGATCTCGGTGTTGGCGGCTTCGACGGCCTTTTCGACACCCTTGCCGAGGTAGCGCTTCCCGCCGTCACGTAGTTCGACGGCTTCATGCGCGCCGGTCGAGGCACCCGAGGGAACAGCCGCGCGGCCCATGCTGCCGTCTTCGAGATAGACATCGACTTCGACGGTGGGGTTACCACGGCTATCGAGAATCTCGCGGGCGATGATATCGGTAATTGCAGTCATGGTTTTTTCCTGCTCGGTGGGTGGATAAATCGTTTGAAACCGTCTTAATCGAAGGTGCGCAAATTACAATGCCGCAATTTTGCACGTTCGGGCAGCGCATCAGACGTGGCCTATAGCACAATCATGTCAGGGTTTTGAAGGGAACGGCAGTCGCCGGCCAGCATATCCCATCCATCGAAAGACGATAAACTGTTTATCCGGGCGGAATGTTGGCAAGCCACCATCGTTGGCAGCAACCCACGGCTGAAAATTCCTGCAACAGCCCCAATTTTGGACGGCTTCCCGCCCTTTGATTTCAGCCTTCGGTAACCATCCCGGTTTAATTTTGAAAGCTTGGGAGAGGCCCTCAAAAGTCGGTCGTTCCGGCCACTCAGGCAAATACGGAACGGCTGGAATGAACAGCTGCGCCCCTCCAAAAACAACCAGTACGGGATTTTATCGACTCTCTTGGCGGCATTTCATATGAGGCACAGATGAAACTCAATATTGCACGCAGCCTTGCCATTTTCGGTGCCGTTGTCATCCTCGGACTGGTGACCTCCATCGGCTTGCAGAATTACGCATTCAACATGCTTCGCGTGAACGGACTGATGTATAAGCAGATCATCTATGGCAAGGATCTCGTCGCCGATATTCTCCCGCCGCCGCTCTATGTCATCGAACCCTACATGCTAGCGCTCGAAGCCGTCGAGCAGCCGGCCTCGGCAACGGCCAATATCGAACGCATCCGAACGGTTCTGAAGCCGGCTTATGAAGACCGCCGCAAATATTGGTCAGAAACGCCGCTCAGCGCCGATCTCAAGCGCAAGCTTCTCGATGACGTTCTCGTCAGGGGCGACGCCTTCTGGCAAGTCATGGATGAGGAGGCGGTGCCTGCTATACTCAAGGGCGACAAGGCCGCCGTCGAACCGGCGCTCCTCAAGCTTGCGACGAATTTTCATGTTCACGAAAAGGCCGTGAACGAACTCGTGGCGATGGCGAACGCCTTCCAGGCGGATGCCGAAAAGCAGGCTGCCGAACAGACGGAACTGCTCTCCGCCGTTACGCTATCCGCCGCCGCGCTTTCCTTCGTGCTCATCGTTGCCGGGCTCTACATGTTCCGCAGGCGCGCGATCGTGCCGCTATCGGCGATGCGCGACTACATGGCGGTCCTCGCGAGCGGCGACTATTCCCGCGAAGTTCCCTATGTCAGACGATCCGACGAAATCGGAGAAATGGCGCGCGCAGTCACGGTCTTTCGCGAATCGGCGGAAGAACGGAACGCCATCCGCGCGCACCAGGACGAGGAACGGCAGGCACAGATGCGCCGCGATGCAGAACTCGACGCATCGAAGAGCGTGGAGAATGCCACGCGCCAGCGCGTCATCGAAAGCCTGAGCGCCGGCCTGGAGCGGCTTTCACGCGGCGACCTGACCGTGCGTCTCGACGAGCAGTTCGCCAACACTTATGAGAAGCTTCGCGAGACCTTCAATACCAGCATCATCATTCTTTCCGATGCCATGAAGGACATTTATGCCGCCACGAATACGGTCGGCGACAGTTCGCGCGAAATCGCACTTAGCACCACTGATCTGGCACAGCGTACCGAGAGTCAGGCTGCCTCACTCGAACAGGCGGCTTCGGCGCTGGATCAGATCACGGTTACGGTGAAAAACTCCTCGGAGCGGGCCCAGGAAGCCAATGCGATGATGTTGGCCACGAAGGAGAGTGCGGCGCATTCCGCCGAGATCGTTCGCGAAGCGGTTACCGCCATGGAGAAGATCGAGGAATCAGCGGTCAGGATCGGCGATATTATCAACGCCATCGATGAGATCGCCTTTCAGACCAATCTTTTGGCGCTCAACGCGGGCGTCGAGGCAGCACGCGCCGGAGACGCAGGGAAAGGCTTTGCCGTCGTAGCTCAGGAAGTCCGCGAGCTTGCCGGCCGCTCCGCCAATCTCGCCAAGGAGATCAAGCTTCTCGTCGAGACGTCGTCGCGGCAGGTCTCCGCGGGCGTGGCACTTGTCAGCCGCACCGGCGAGGCACTCGGCGATATCGACCGCCAGGTGCTGCAGGTGACGGCGCTGACCGAAGCGATCGTGCGCTCGTCTTCAGAACAGTCGGTCGCGCTCGTCGAGGTCAACGCTGCCGTCAACCGTATGGATCAGGTGACACAGCAGAATGCGGCGATGGCCGAGGAGACAAACGCCGCCTGCCAGGAGCTCGGCAACGAGGCGTCCCATCTCGGGCGCATGCTCTCCCGCTTCGCACTGGAGGAAAGGCGCCCGTCCCGCGCGGCAGCCTGATGCTGCCTGTCGTTCAGGCGGCCTTGGCGATCGCGTCGAAGGCGAGAAGCTTCTCCAGAAGCCGCGGCATGTCCTTGAGATAGACCATGTTCGGCCCGTCGCAGGGCGCGTTATCCGGATCCTGATGGGTTTCGATAAAGACCCCGGCGACGCCGACGGCCACGGCAGCACGCGCCAGCGTCTCCACGAACTGCCGCTCTCCGCCGGAGGTTTCCCCCTGTCCGCCGGGCTGCTGGACTGAATGCGTGGCGTCGAAAATAACGGGGGCGCCGGTTGCTGCCATGATCGGCAGGGAACGCATGTCGGAGACCAGCGTATTGTAACCGAAGGAAGCACCGCGTTCGCACAGCAAGATGTTCGGATTGCCGCTCTGGTTCAGCTTGCCGAGCACGTTCTTCATATCCCAAGGCGCCAGGAACTGGCCCTTCTTGACGTTGATAACGCGGCCGGTCTTTGCCGCAGCCACCAGGAGATCCGTCTGACGAGACAGGAAGGCCGGTATCTGCAGGATGTCGACGACCTTGCCCACTTCGGCGCATTGTTCTTCAGTGTGGATGTCGGTCAGAACCGGAATGCCGAGTTCCTTCTTGAGATCGGCAAAAACCTCCAGGCCCTTTTCAAGGCCGACACCGCGTTTGCTCGACAAGGAAGAGCGGTTCGCCTTGTCGAAAGACGTCTTGTAAACGAGCCCGATACCGAGCTTGGCGCACAGTTCCTTCAACGTGCCGGCAACCATGAACGCATGGTCGCGGCTTTCCATTTCGCAAGCGCCGGCAATCAGCGACAGACGTGCAGCATTGGAGAAGGTGACCTTGCCGGCGCCTTCGCCGACCGTCACAACGGAGTTCGTAGTAGAGCTCATGATGTTTCCTCGAAAGCGAAGAGCACGCCCTGACCGGGCGCGGGCTTCACCAGAATACGGTTGCCCTTGCGTGTATAGGTCACCCCGTTAGCAGCCAAATGCGCTTCTGTCACGGCCAGATCGCCAACCGCAAAGAGGATTGCCCGGCCGCGCAGGCCGCGATCGATATCCGGCGTCGCCAGATCGAAATAGGCCTCCAGCCCCTGCGGGGTCATCAGGCTGATCTTTGCGTTTCCGGTAAGCACCTCCAGCCCGAAACTCGTATCGCCAGCAGAAGCGGCTTTTGCCGCCGAGCGAACGAAGGCGCCGAAGGCTGTCGGCTCGGGGGCTGCGAGCGCGATCTCGGCAATGCCTGTCACGCCATTGGCGTGGGTCTCCAGCACGTTGCGGTCGGCAGGAAGCGGGTTGATGCGCTCGACAGCGAAGAGAAAGAAATCCGGTGCCCGGAGGTCGGCAGCGAAGGCGAGCCGGAAGCCGGCAATGCTCTCCGTGCCATCCGGCATTTTCACAGGGCGTTCGAACTGCAGCACAGAACCGGCACTGATGCTGCCCTCCACGAATCGAGCATGTTCGTGCTTTGCATCCGCGGTGGCGAAGGCGATGGCGGACAGTCCCTCGCTGCCGCAGCGGAAACGGAAAGCCTGATCGCGAGCCGTGAAGACATTGCCCTCACGTGCCGTCACCTCGCTCTCCTCGACGCTCGCGACACCGAGCGGCTCGATATAGGTTTTGTCGGCAAAGAAAACACAGGCATTCTCCGTGCCGAAGGGATGGCGGGCATCGGGCGCGACGGTAAAGCCCAGCTTGCCCAGCCTTTCGCGGGCAAGGTCGATATCGGTAACCGGCAAAACGAGATGATCGATCGGAAGCGTGTCTTGGCTCATCGGTTCTTCTCCCAGCAGTGACAAGGAGATGTGCTTCAGCAGGTCTCGTGAAACAAGGCCAGACAGGCCTAAGGGCGATAAAAATCAAATTCTCGACAGATTGAACAGAAGTTTTACGAAAATTTAGCTACTTGCGGAACACATATGGAACATATAGTGTCCGTTCTGGATTTGTTTCAAGACTGGGGAGACGCCATGCTCACGCGCAAACAACAGGAACTCCTTCTTTTCATTCATGAAAGGATGAAGGAGTCAGGCGTTCCACCGTCTTTCGACGAGATGAAGGACGCACTGGATCTGGCCTCGAAATCCGGTATTCACCGGCTGATCACGGCGCTCGAAGAACGCGGCTTCATTCGCCGGCTTCCGAACCGGGCGCGCGCGCTCGAAGTCATCAAACTGCCGGAAGCCTACAGCCCGAGCCTGCAGCCTCGGCGCGGCTTTTCACCGAGCGTCATCGAGGGCAGCCTCGGCAAGCCCCAGCCCGTGGCGCCTCCTGCCTCGGCGAAGCCAGCACCCGCTGCCGATAACGGCAATGCGGTCTCCGTTCCCGTCATGGGCCGCATCGCCGCCGGTGTTCCGATCTCGGCAATCCAGAACAATACGCATGACATCACCGTTCCCGCCGATATGCTTGGCTCCGGTGAACATTATGCGCTGGAAGTTCGCGGCGACTCGATGATCGAAGCCGGCATCTTCGATGGCGACACGGTCATCATCCGCAATGGCAGCACAGCCAATCCGGGTGATATCGTCGTCGCGCTCGTCGATGACGAGGAAGCAACGCTCAAGCGTTTCCGCCGCAAGGGCGCATCGATTGCGCTCGAGGCAGCAAACCCTGCTTACGAGACCCGCATCTTTCCGCCGGATCGCGTCAAGGTCCAGGGCAAGCTCGTCGGCCTCATTCGCCGCTATCACTGACCGGTGACAGATTGGCGTCTGCGAATGTGTTACTGCGCCAATCATAGGCGCGGTGGCGCATCCAGGGTCGCCCCAATGTGTCGAATGCGGTTGCGACCTCAATTCCCTTATCGGTGAATCGAAGTTCGACAGAACCTGTCTTGCGCAGCGTCTCGCCGGTAAAGAGCAGCGCGCCGGAACGACAGCGGTCGAAGCGCAATCGGACAGGGGTCACCACAATATCAGCCGTATCGCAGGCTGGTCCGAGATAGGCAGCATTGTCGATGACGGTCAGTTTCTTTCCATTGACGAGCAAAGTGGTGCACCAGGCGCCCTTCAGGCAGGAGAAGCGTGACGGCGGGCTAATGGCGACTGCCTGTCTCATTGCCTCTCTGGCTTCATTCTGTTGGTCGGGTGACAGTTGCAGTCTTTGACCATCAGGCGCAGTGGGCGCCTTGGCAGCTTGAAGCATAACTGGCTTCTGATGCTCTTCGACGGCAAGGGCCCTCTGCCATTGTTCGAAGATGAAGGCGGGCGGCTTTTCACGGTTCGAAGCCATCGCCTCTCCATCGACTATAGCGACCAGGCCGCCATCTTCGGAGATAGCGATATCGGGCATCGCCTCCGATGGAAGAAGGACAACAGCGAGCGTCGAGACCGCGACAATTGCCGTTCCCATGTGCCGCAGCCGGGTTCTGAGCAGGGTCAGCAGCAGAAATCCGAAAACGGCGGTCGGGAAATACCAGCCGGGCAAGCGGCCTACATCTATGTTGCCGCCCCACCCCGCTACTGCCTTTGCGATGGTGATCACCAGATCAAGCCCGAAGCCTGCCACCGGCCATAGCCAGCCGTCCAGACCAAACGGCATCAGCAGCATTGCCAGCATCCCGGCCGGCATGACGATGAAGGTGATGACCGGCATGGCCGCGAGATTTGCCGGCAGGCCATAGGCAGTCAGCCGGTGGAAATGCTCGATCGAAAACAGCGCCGTCGAGAAACCACCGATCAGCGACGTCAGGAAAACGCCACCGAAGAAGCCACCAACCATGAAGAAGGGCTTCATGATCGGCAGCTTGGCAAAGGCATTCTCCCGCATCGGCCGCCCCTTCCAGAGGTCGTAGCCGGCGACCAGTGCAAGCGTTGCGGCAAAGGACATCTGGAAACTCGGCCCCAGCACCTCCGATGGCGAGACCGCGAGGATCACGAGAGCGGATAGCGCCACGTTTCTGAGACTGATCGACGGCCGGTCGAAGAAGACCGCAACCAGCATAATCGCCATCATGATGAAGGCGCGTTCGGCGGAGACGGCAAAACCCGAGATCAGATAGTAGGCCGTCACCGCAGCGAGCGCACCGGCCGCCGCGATCTTCTTGGTTGGCCATGCCTGGGCAATGCCGGGAACAAGACTGAGAATGACGCGCAGGCCGACAAAGAAGATGCCGGCGGAGAGCGCCATGTTGAGGCCGGAGATCGCGATGATATGCGCAAGGCCGGACTGCCGCAGCGCCTCTGTCGTTTCATCCGAGATCGCCCGTCTCTCGTCCGTGACAAGGGAGGCGGCAAAAGCCCCGGTGTCGCCGGGTAGTGTGGAGCGAATCCGATCGCCGATGCCGCTTCTCAGGCGGTAGAGCGACTCCAGAATTGCCTCACCGACCGAGTTCGATCGCTCCGGCTGTTCCGCAACCCTCTTGGGTACTCCATAGAAGAAGCCGTTGGCACCGATGCCGTCAAAATAGGCGCTGAAGGCAAAATCATTGAGGTGGGGGAGCGCCGGTCCCGCCGGAGGCGTGAGACGTGCCCTGCCCTCGATGACGTCGCCGAGTTCGAACGGCTGGGTGGCTCCGCGGACCAGCACGGAGATGCGTTCGGGCGGACGCTTGATCTCAGGAGCATCCGTACCGGTGACGTCAAGAATATAACGCCAGCGCCCTTGGTCATCGCCTTCTCGGCGTTCGATCCGGCCGGTCACCGTTGTCGTTACGGCTGAATCGAGGATCAGGGTCTTTGCCCGCCATGTTTCGATCTGCGCGGAGAGCATTCCACCGGCAAAAAGAAGTAGAGCAAGCAGCGTCGCCTGCAGTTTCGTCCGGGCATAACCGCAGAGCGCAACGGCAATAAGGAGAACAAGCAGGAAGAGACCGAGCGACACGGCCGGAAAGTCCGAGGCCGCCAGAAACCAGGTCGCGGCACCTGCACCAAGGAAGACCGGAGAGAAGAGGATGAGGCGACCGTGGCCGGCCTCTTCGGTGGCCATACGCATCGACGACCCGACGTATCGTTTCGCAACAGTCACCAATCGCCATCGAAATGGGATCGCAACCTGGGTCCGAGCCGATTGCGTCACAATGGCGCGCGGGGCAATGCCAGCAAAATCCATCTTTTCATCAATGGATTGCTCTTGTCGTTCTCTTGTCTCTAACCCCGCCATAATCGCCTGGACCCGCCCCCGGATACCGGCAGAATGCAACCTGAAATCAAAACGAGCAAACAATAATCGATTGAAATAAGAGGAAAATTCGCGGGAGCAAAAAATCCAGTCAAATCATGGTGTTCTGATATGCATTTAGCTCATCGCTGCACTGCCTAAAAGATGATGCCGCGATGCACAAAATGGCATCACGGTAACTTGGCATTAGCTTCGCGATCATATAGCTATCGCTTAGGACGCTTAACCCTTATGGCGCTTTTGCGGCGCCACCGCCACCCCGGAGGATCAGCATGACGGATCAAAGCGCTACAATCAAAATCGGTGACAAATCAGTCGATCTCGCCGTGCGAAAAGGCACGGTTGGACCCGACGTCATCGACATCGGTGCCCTCTACAAGAACACGGCTTCCTTCACCTACGATCCCGGGTTTACGTCGACTGCATCCTGTGAATCGAAGATCACCTATATCGACGGCGACGAAGGCGTTCTGCTGCATCGCGGCTACCCGATCGAGCAGCTTGCCGAGCATGGCGACTTCCTGGAAGCCTGCTACCTGCTGCTCTACGGCGAATTGCCGACCGCCGCCCAGAAGAAGGACTTCGACTATCGTGTCACGCACCACACCATGGTGCATGAGCAGATGAGCCGCTTCTTCACCGGCTTCCGTCGCGACGCCCATCCGATGGCCGTCATGTGCGGCTGCGTCGGCGCGCTTTCGGCCTTCTATCACGACTCCACCGATATCACCGATCCGCACCAGCGCATGGTAGCCAGCCTGCGCATGATCGCCAAGATGCCGACGCTCGCAGCGATGGCCTATAAGTACCATATCGGCCAGCCCTTCGTTTACCCGAAGAACGATCTGGATTACGCGTCCAACTTCCTGCGCATGTGCTTTGCCGTTCCCTGCGAGGAATATGTCGTCAATCCGGTGCTCGCACGCGCCATGGACCGTATCTTCATCCTCCATGCCGATCACGAGCAGAATGCCTCGACCTCGACGGTCCGTCTCGCGGGCTCCTCGGGTGCGAACCCGTTCGCCTGCATCGCCGCCGGCATCGCCTGCCTCTGGGGGCCCGCTCACGGCGGCGCCAACGAAGCAGCCCTCAACATGCTGACGGAAATCGGCACTGTCGATCGCATTCCGGAATATATCGCCCGCGCCAAAGACAAGAACGATCCGTTCCGCCTGATGGGCTTTGGTCACCGCGTCTACAAGAACTACGATCCGCGCGCCAAGATCATGCAGAAGACCACGCATGAAGTTCTCGGCGAACTCGGCATCAAGGACGATCCGCTTCTCGAAGTCGCGATGGAGCTGGAGCGCATCGCTCTGACCGACTCATACTTCATAGAGAAGAAGCTCTACCCGAACATCGACTTCTACTCCGGCATCACGCTGAAGGCCCTGGGCTTCCCCACGACCATGTTCACCGTGCTCTTCGCTCTGGCTCGTACCGTCGGCTGGATCGCACAGTGGAACGAAATGATCGAGGATCCGGAACAGCGCATCGGCCGTCCGCGCCAGCTCTATATCGGCGAACCTAAGCGCGACTACGTACCGGTTTCCAAGCGCTGAGCGCTGACTTCGAAGCAAAAAGAAAACCCGGTCAGGAATGGCCGGGTTTTTTGCTGGTTAGAACATCGAGCAATATCTGTGCTGCATGCTCTCCAGGCGGCTTTTCTGTCTGCATGCGCTGCCAGATGAGCTCGTAGCCTTCCTTCATCGCCTTGAGCTGGTAGGTGTCGGCTGACAGCCTCTCCATCCAGCGCGCGAGGCTTGCGCCGCGAACGATATCGTTCAGATATTCTGGCACGACCGCGTAGTCGGCGATCAGATTGGGCAGTGCGCCGCTCCAGGTCTTGATGTCTGACGTTAGCATGCGCATGATCCAGTCGACCTTGTAAGCGGAAACGACGGGTACATCAGCCAGCGCCAGTTCCAGGATAACCGTGCCGGACGCTGCCATGGCCGCATCGGCTTCGGCGAAGGCCTTCCATTTCGCTTTGGCACCCACAACGATTTCCGGCTTTATCTTCCATCCCGCCGTCATTTCGCGCACAAACGCTTCCTTGTGCGGCACAGTCGGCAGCATGAAGCGTATCGGTCCATTGCGGGCGACGAGCTCATTGGCGGCGGCTTCGAAATAAGGCAGAAGCTTCTTGATCTCGGAGGAGCGCGAGCCGGGAAGAAGCAGGATCGCACCGTTGCCGGGCTGCCGGCCAGCGCGCAGGCGCCGGGTCTCCAGGAGCGCTGCGTCCGCAACCAGACGGTGACCCACATAGGTTGTCGCCGGCCCGTTGAGACGCTGCATCACCGCCGGCTCGAAAGGAAGTACGGCCAGCACATGGTCGACATAGGCGAGCATGCGCTGGGCGCGATATTCCTTCCAGGCCCAGACACTGGGACAGACATAGTTGACGACTGGGAGGTCCGGCAGCGCCTTGCGCACGCGCTTGGCGACGCGATGGGTAAAGTCCGGGCTGTCGATGATGAGCAGGATATCGGGTTTCGCCGCGATGATCGCCGCTACCGTCTGCCGGATGAGAGACCAGAGCTTCGGCAGCTTCGCCAGCACCTGGGTAATGCCCATGATGGAAAGCTCGGAGAAATCGAAGAGCGATTTCAATCCCTGGCTCTGCAACCCCTCACCGCCGACGCCGACGAGTTCGATCGGCCCGGAATGGATCCTCTTTAGCGCGGCAATGAGATCGGCACCTAAGAGATCGCCGGAGACTTCGCCGGCTATGACGGCAATCTTCAGCGGTCTGTCGCTCATTGAAGCCCCCATCCCGGCAAGCCCTTGTCGATACCGCAGACAAAAAGACCGTTTTCGTCTGCCGCTTTAATGAGTGCGTCGCGATCAAGCACCAGCGCCCGGCCGGCTTCGACGGCCACTCCTGCAAGCCCAGCGGCTTTGGCGTTGAGCACGGTGGACACACCAATCGCCGGCAGGTCGGCGCGAATATCCTGCTGCGGCTTACTGAGCTTGACCAGCACACCGCGCCGGCGCGGCGATATGCGGCCTGCTGCTCTGAGGTTCGCCACGCGGTCAAGCATGCCGTCCGTGCCCTCAACGCCCTCAACAGCGACGACGCGTCCGCCGATCGAGACGGCGCCCTGCCCGATATCCAGACTGCCAAGCACATCCGCCGCCTTGCCTGCGCGCTCTATGTCACGACGATCCTCTTCATTGGGCGAAACAGCGCCCAGCGGACCTGCGGTTGCCAGCAGATCCGGTGCAATCTCATGGGCGCCGACAACACGCAGACCTCGCCCTTCTATCAGCTTGATGACCATCTTCAGAACGGTATCGTCGCCCCCCGAAAGCAGCGTACGGATGGCTGCGGGTACCTTGGTCAGAATACGCAGCGTCGGCCGCACCTCGCGCCATTCCGGTCGCCGACGGACGCTGCCCGACATGACGACACGGCTCACTCCATACCGCTTGAAAAGCCGATCGAGCGAAGCGAAATCACCGATACCGATCGTAGCGTGGTCGAAACCGTCCCAACGACGGTCGCCCTCATCCTTCAGTATAACGATAACTGGATTTTCGCCGGCCGAACGTGCAGCTTCGGCGACATAGGACGGCAGAAGGCCGCCACCAGCAATGATCGCCAGCCGGCCTTCAGCAGTGTCGCCGTCGGAAGCCACAGATCAGCCCTTCTGTCCCCGGCTCGGCGAAGACAGCGCGCGATCGCTTTCGGCCGCGATGAAATCGAGGATCTCGATCACCTGCTCGCAATCGGCATATTCGTCGCGAATTTGGGCGGCATTCTCGCGGATCGAACCGGCACCCTCGAAGATCGACTTGTAGGCACGTCGAACGGTGTGAATGACAGCACGATCAACGCCGGCGCGCGTCATGCCGACGACGTTGAGACCGCTCAGAATGCCGGGATTGCCGTTCAGCATACCATAGGGAATCACATCGTAGCTGACGGCCGAGAGGCCGCCGACAAAGGCATATTTGCCGACCCGGGTGAACTGGTGCACTGCGGCGCCGCCGCTGATGATCGCGTGATCGCCAACGAAAACATGGCCAGCCAGCATGACATTGTTCGACATGATGACATGGTTGCCGACCCGGCAATCATGGGCGACATGCGAGTAGGCCAGGAAGAGGCTGTTGTCGCCAATTACCGTCGAACCGCCATGTTCGACGGTGCCGGTGTTCATCGTAACGCCCTCGCGAATAGTGCAGTTGCGGCCGATGATCAGCGACGTATCGACGGCGCTGTGACGGGCGCTTTGAGAGTCGCCGCCGATGACGGCCGAAGGAAATATACGCGTACCGGCGCCGACGGTCGTCATGCCGAGAACAACCACATGGCTGATCAGTTCGACATTATCGTGAAGCGTGACCTTGGGGCCAACATGGCAAAATGGGCCGACCACCACGCCTTCGCCGATCGTGGCGCCATCCTCGACCACGGCCATCGGATGGATTCTGGCGCTTTCGGCGATCATACTCATGCGTTGTCCTTACGTACGATCATCGCGCCGATATCGGCCTCAGCGACGAGTGCACCGTCGACCTTTGCGTCGCAATGGAATTTCCAGATATTGCCGCGCTGCTTGATTTTCTGCACGTGATATTCAACGCGGTCGCCCGGCACGACCGGCTTGCGGAAGCGGGCATTGTCGATCGTCATGAAGTAGACGAGGTTGCCGGTCTGGCCTTCCTTCTTGGCGCAGATCGCGCCTGCCGTCTGTGCCATGCCTTCGACGAGCAATACACCCGGCATGATCGGTGCTTCCGGGAAGTGGCCGGTAAAATGCGGCTCGTTGACCGTTACATTCTTGATGCCCACGGCGGCATTGTCGCCATCGATATTGACGATCTTGTCGACCATCAAGAACGGATAGCGGTGCGGCAGCAGCTTCATGATTTCCATGATGTCTGCCGAAGAAAGCGTGGCGGCTGTTGCTTCAGTCATTCTTGCCTCCCTTTTTTCCGCGAGCCCCTGATTTTGTCATGAGCTGTGCAACATATTTCAGATAGTCATTTAGAGGACGTGCAGGTATTCCGCCATAGCGGCCGCCCGCGGCAAGATCGGTCATGACACCACTTTTTGCAGCGATCTGCGCGCCATCGCCAATGGTGATATGTCCCTTGAGGCCAACCTGCCCACCGATCTGCACACCATCGCCGATGATGGTGCTGCCGGCCATGCCGACCTGCGAAACGACGGCGCAATGGCGACCGATACGGACGTTGTGGCCGATCTGCACCTGATTGTCGATCTTGGTTCCCTCGCCGATGACAGTGTCGTCCATGGCACCGCGATCGATCGTGGTGTTGGCGCCGATCTCCACGTTGTCCTGAATGATCACCCGGCCGATCTGCACGATCTTGATCATCCCGCGCGGACCGGGCGCGTAACCGAAGCCATCCTGACCGATACGAGCGCCGTTATGAATGATGACGCCATTGCCGAGGAGTGCACACAGAATGCTCACACCAGTTGCGATGGAGCAATTGCGGCCGATTTTGACATTGGGACCGATGATCGTCTGAGCGCCGATGCGCGTGCCTTCGCCGATCTCCGCGCCAGGGCCGATAATCGCCATCGGCTCGACAATCACGCCCTTCTCAAGCCGGGCGGTCGGATCAATGATAGCGCTCGGCGCGATCTCCGTCTCACCGGATGAAAACGTCACCGGCTTGAGCGCTGCGGGATAGAGAAATCCACCGGCCATCGCGAAGGCAGCATGCGGATTGGAGGAAATCACCACAGGAATATGCGGCGGCACCAGCTGAGCCAGTGCCTTGTCGCAAATCACGGCTGAAGCCTCGCAGGTCAGGAACTCGTCACGGTTACGGCGGGAGAGGATATAACAGATATCTCCCGCCTGCGCCCTGGCTATAGGAGAGACAGAGCGGATAATGACATCGCCATGATCGGAATTGCCAAGCTCTGCCCCAAGAAATTGCGCTAACTCAGCAAGTCTCACGCCTTCATGGGGCAGAAAAAAAGTATTTTGCTCCATCGGCAAAACTCCAGAACGGAATTGAAATTTACAGTTCCGGACTGCCGATATCAGAATTGGTTGTTAATGCCAAACTTGAAGCGCTGAGTCTTGTCGAAGTCTTCCTTCACGACCGGGATCGCGTAGTCGACGCGGAGCGCACCGAAGGGCGACTGCCAGATCAGACCGACACCCACCGAAGCACGCAACGAGGAACCGTCACCTTCTGCAGTATCCGAACCGAGAAGCTCGACATCGTTGCCGAACAGCGTGCCGGCATCTGCGAAGACCGCGCCGCGCAGGTTGAAGTCACGCGGGAAGCCCGGCATCGGGAATGTCGCTTCGGCAGAAGCGGTAAAGTAAGTCGTACCACCGAGCGGATCGTCCGGGTTGGTGATGCGCGGGCCGATACCCTTGTTCTCGAAGCCGCGAATATCGGAATTGGTCAGCGTGAACTGGTCGAAGACGTTCAGGTGATCACCGAAGCCGACAACATAACCAGCTGAAGCCGAGAGCGAACCGATGATATCGGCATCGTCAGCGAGCAGATGGTAGTAACGGGCCTTACCGTAGATCTTGTAATACTGGGAGTCGCCGCCGAGGCCGGCGATTTCCTGCGTCGCAGTAGCGTAGATACCTTCACGCGGCAAGACGGTATCGTCGAGCGTATTGTAGGTCAGCGTCTGCGATATGGAGGACCGCGTCCACGGGCTCTCGTTGACCAGGTTTTGATAGGTAGCAGACAAATCGGCCAGACTGCTTCCGCTGGAATCGTACTTCATCTGTTTGTAATTATAGCGGAACGTCGTTGCCAGATCTTCAGTGATCGGCGCCGTTACGCGCAGAACACCGCTGGTTTCCTCGTAATCGTAGTTGTCGTTGCTCGACGTCTCGCTGTGATTGACGTCAAAACCGGCGGCAAGGCGATAGCCGAGGAAGTAGGGCTCGGTGAAGTTAAGACCGTAAGCGCGCGAGCCTTCCTGACCACCACCAGCCGAAATGCGGATATACTGGCCGCGGCCGAGGAAGTTCTTTTCTTCGATCGAAGCTTCGAGCAACAGGCCGTCACCGCCGGCCGCATAACCGGCACCGATACCGAACGAACCGGTCGACTGATCCTGCACATCGACAACGATGACGACGCGATCAGGCGAACTGCCCGGCTGGGTCGAAATGTTGACTGAGGAGAAGTAGCCGAGCGCCTCAAGACGGCGCTTCGCGCGGGTGATCATCTGTTGATTGAAGGCGTCGCCTTCGCTGAGATCGAACTCGCGGCGAATAACGTAATCGCGCGTGCGGCTGTTGCCGCGGATTTCGATACGCTCGACATAGGCGCGCTCGCCCTGGTCGACGAGGTATTCGACGCCGATCGTATTGTTGTTCAGGTCGCGGTTGCCGCGCGGCGTGACGCGCGCGAAGGGATAACCGGCCGAAGCAACCTGATCCGAAATCGCCTCGATGGACTTCTGGACTTCCTTGGCGTTGTAGACCTGGCCTTCGCGGGTCCTGACCAGCCCCTGTAGCTGCTGGGCATCAACACCTTCAACGGTCGACTGAACGCTGACCGCGCCGAAATCATAACGCGGGCCTTCTTCGATGTTGAAGGTCAGCGTGTACTTGTTCGTCGCTTCGTCGAAAGCGGCATCGGAAGAAACGATGCGCATGTCGGCATAACCGCGATTGTAATAGAACTGGCGCAGCGCGTCTTCATCAGCGTGCAGCTTGTCTTCGTTGTAGACGTCCTTGCGGGTCAGGAACGAGAGAAAGTTCGAACGCTTGGTCTGGATGACTGCGGCGAGACGTCCGGCACTGTAGGCCTGGTTGCCAACGAAATTGATGGCGTCGATCTTGGTGCGGTCGCCTTCATTGATGACGAAAGCGAGGTTGACACGGCCTTCGCCGAGCGGAACAACCTGCGTGGTCACTTCGACTTCGCTGCGGCCGGTAGCGGCATAGGCTTCCTTGATCGCCGCGATATCGGACTGGATCTGCGCATCGCTATAAGGACCAGCGGCATGCGTCTTGACGACAGCTGCCAGCTTGTCGTCCTTGACCTTGCGGTTGCCGTTGAAGACGACCTGGTTGACGAGCTGCGCTTCCTGAACATTGACGACGAGGGTGCTGCCGGAAACCGAAATCTTGACGTCGGAGAAGTAACCGGTGCCGTAAAGCTGCTTTACGGAGTCGTCGATATCGGTGTTGGAGAAGCTCTTGCCGGGAGTAATGGTGATGTTCGACCGGACGGCCTCAGCACCGACGCGGCTTGCACCGTGTACATCGATCCGCTGAATGACGGCAGCTTCCGCAGCCGTAGCCGAAACGAAAGTCAAAGCACCTGCGCCAGAAGCAACAACACTAGCAGACAGCGCAATCGCCGATACTGCGTTCAAAAACCTTGAACCAGCCTTCATTTCACCCATTACCTTTTTTCCCTCGTCTCCGGCCCCAGGGGACCCCCCGATTCCGGCCACGTGTGTCGTTTTACCCGCTTTTGACATACAAGCAAGGGAGCTCGTTAATTTCTGTTTACTTCATTTCGAAGCGTGACCCATTCGCCACTACAGCTTTGAAACATCGTAAATAAACAGTAATTTTCCCTATCTTTTTACGCGCTAGCCGATGAGCGCGCTAATGTCATTCCAGGTGGCAAAAACCATTAATGTAAGCACCATGGCCAAGCCAATGCGAAACGCAATTTCCTGAGCCGAAGAACCCAGCGGCCTTCCCCTAACCGCTTCCACCGCATAGAACATCAGGTGGCCGCCATCAAGTACCGGAACCGGCATCAAATTCAGCAATCCAATCGAAACTGACAAAACCGCAGCAAGCTGCAGCAACGCGCCTATTCCAAGCGTAGCCATCTGGCCCGAAGCTTGCGCCACGCGGATCGGCCCACCCAATTGGTCGGCTTTCATCGATCCATTGAGCAAATTGCCGATATATTTGAAGGTGCCGGTCACGATGTGCCACGTCTGCGTCACACCTTCATTCAGCGCCTGAAGCGGCGTATAGGTCTGCAGACGGAAGTGGCCAACCTCTTCGTTCGTGACGATCCCGATCAGGCCAACCTCGATCTTGTTGCCGAACTGGTCGGTGATATCGGTGCGCTGCGGCACCATCGGCAGGTCCATCTTCTCGCCGTTGCGCTCGATGGTCACGACGATGTTCTGGTTCGGACGGATGCTGACATAACGCCGCACGTCGTCGAAGGTCTGAACCTTGGTGCCATCGATTGAGACGAGCAGGTCGCCCGGCAGGACGCCGGCTGCCGCAGCAGCGCTATCCGCCTTCACTTCGGCGACGACGGGATCGGACACTGTACGGCCGTAGACCGCGAAAAGGACCGTGAAGATGGCAATAGCAAGGATGAAATTGGCGATCGGGCCGGCTGCAACGGTTGCGGCGCGCTTCCAAAGCTTTGCACCGGCGAAGGAACGTTCGCGCTCCTCATCCGTCATCGCGGCGAGCCTGTCCGTATCCGGCTTGCTGGACGCATCCTCATCGCCGAAGAAGCGAACATAGCCGCCGAGCGGGATCGCCGATATCTTCCAGCGCGTTCCGTGGCGATCGGTGAAACCGACAATCTCCGGGCCAAAGCCGACGGAGAAGGCGAGGATACGGATGCCGCTCCAGCGCCCGACGAGATAGTGGCCCATCTCATGCACGAAGACGAGCAGCGACAGGACGATGACGAAGGGGACGATATAGCCCGTCAAAAAACCGAATATGCCGGTCACCGCTTCCATGACTTCCTTCTTCTATCTGGCCGTAATGATCAAAGGCCGAACAATGCCGCACCGAGCGACGGCGTTCCGCCGCCCTTTATCAGCGAAAAAAGGCCAGCAAGCAAGAACGCTGAAAAACAGGCAAAAATCAGTCCATCGACACGATCCATGACGCCGCCATGCCCCGGAATGAGACGGCTGGAGTCCTTCACGCCGAATTTTCGCTTGATGAAGCTTTCGAAAAGATCGCCTGACTGGCTGAAGACGGACAGGACGAGCGCGATCACCGCGGCACGATCCAGGGCTTCCGGAATCAAAAAATGGACAATGACGGCTCCGGCGATGACGGCTGAAATGGCGCCACCGACTGCGCCCGACCAGGTCTTGCCGGGCGATATGCGCGGAGCAAGCTTTGGACCGCCAAGCGCGCGCCCAACGAAATAGGCGAGAATATCGGTCGCCCAGACCACGGCGAAGATGAAGAGCATCGCGTAGAGGCCAAGCGTTTCATCGCCGCGGATCGCCGCAAGCGCCAATCCGGTGCCGCCGGCATATAAAAGCCCCGGAGCGAACCAGCGGCTGGCACGATGCAGGAAGATCATGGCAATGCCGACCGCAGTCAGGGCAATCAGCATTCCGAACGCATATTCGAACGCACCCGCCAGAACGAGCAGGGCAACCAGCACCTCGCCCACCCAGCCGAGCACGTTGGTCACCGGGTCGCGCACGATCCCTGTGATCGTCGACCATTCGTAATAGATCAGAAGCGCGATCGCCGCCGCCACGGCGCGGAAGATAAAGCCGCCATACCACGTGGCGGCAAGAACGATGATTGCGAGAATCAGGCCTGAAACAATGCGGAGCTTCAGTTCCTGCTTCATCAGGTGTTCACTGCAGCAGCCTGCGCGGAAAGACCGCCGAAGCGGCGATCGCGCGAGGCAAACTTCTCGAGTGCCGACAGGAAAAGCTCGCGGCTGAAATCCGGCCAGTATTCCGGCAGGAAGACAAATTCCGAATAGGCGGCCTGCCACAACAGGAAATTGGACAGCCGCTCTTCACCGCTGGTGCGGATGATGAGATCAGGGTCGGGGATGCCGGCTGTATCGAGCCGGGCGTCGATCAGCGCAGGGGTGATATCCTGCGATCTGAGGCGCCCCTCCTCCACATCCTTGGCGAGGCTCATCATGGCGCGGGCGATCTCATCGCGAGAACCATAGTTGAAGGCGATGACGAGTGTCAGCGCCGTATTGGCCTTGGTCGTCTCCTCGGCTTCCAGCAGAAGCTTGAGGATATCGCTGCGCAAGTTGACGCGGTCGCCGATCACCCTGATGCGCACATTCTGCCGATGAAGCTCGGCCAGGTCACTGCGGATGAAGGCCTTCAGCAGGCCGAGAAGGTCAGTGACCTCAGCCTCCGGGCGACGCCAGTTCTCCGAGGAGAAGGCAAAGAGCGTCAGGTATTTGATGCCAAGATCGCCGGCAGTGCGCACGGTCTGGCGAACGGTCTCGACCGCCCTGCGGTGTCCCATCGTCCGCGGCAGGCCGCGCTGCTTTGCCCAACGACCGTTGCCATCCATGATGATGGCAACATGTTCTGGCGCAGTCAAAAATGAGGTTTCCGACATTTTCCGTCCGGTCTTTCTTGGCAAGGACGCAAGTATACTAGACCTGCATGATTTCCTTTTCTTTCTCGCCAAGCAAGCGGTCGATTTCCAAAATCGTCTCGTCCGTCATTTTCTGAACGCGTTCCGACTGTGCCCGACTTTCGTCCTGGCCGATTACGCCATCCTTTTCGGCTTTCTTAAGGCCGTCCATGCCGTCTCGGCGAACATGGCGAATCGCAACCTTGCTCTTTTCGGCATAGTCATGAGCGACCTTGACGAGAGACTTGCGGCGCTCTTCGTTGAGTTCCGGCAGCGGAATGCGAAGGTTCTGGCCGTCGACGATCGGGTTCAGGCCGAGATTCGATTCGCGAATCGAACGATCCACGGCGCCGACCATGCTCTTGTCCCAGACGGATACCGTCAACATGCGCGGCTCCGGAACAGTGATGTTGGCGACCTGGTTCAGCGGCATGCGCGAACCATAGGCTTCAACCGTCACCGGGTCGAGAATGTTGGCCGAAGCGCGGCCCGTACGCAGCGATGCAATGTCGCTCTTGAACGCGGAAATGGCACCATCCATGCGGCGCTTCAGTTCCTTGATATCGATACCTTCACTCATGTCTATGCTCCCGTATCAGAAGATTTGCGCCGGCAACCGCGCAGCTCCCTATCAGTTGTCGGATACGATGGTCTTGAGACCACCACCCGTCAAGATTTCAGCGAAACGTCCCTTCTCGTGGATCGAGAAAACAACGATCGGAATGGAATTCTCGCGTGCGAGCGCAACAGCGGCGACGTCCATAACGGCGAGGCCCCGGTCGAGAACCTCCTTGTGGGTCAGATGGTCGAAACGCGTCGCCTCCGGATCTTTCTTCGGATCGGCGGTATAGATGCCGTCTACCTGTGTACCCTTGAAGATCGCCTGGGCACCCATTTCGGCAGCGCGCAGCGCTGCAGCAGAATCGGTGGTGAAGAAGGGATTGCCGGTTCCGCCGGCAAAGATCACCACCCTGCCGAGCGACAGGTGATACAGCGTGGCGCGCTGAGAGAAACTTTCGCAGATTTCCGGCATGGAAATGGCCGACAGAACCACCGTGTCAATGTTGAGCTTGCGCAGCGAGGTCGCGAGTGCGAGCGCATTGATGACGGTGCCGAGCATACCCATGTGGTCGCCGGTGACGCGGTCGCCGCCCTTGGACGCAACCGCCACGCCGCGGAAAATGTTACCGCCGCCAATGACGACGCCGACCTCGACGCCCATCTGCCGTGCATCGGCAATGTCGGACGCGATGCGGTCCGCCACCGCAACGTCGATCCCGAAGCCTTGGCTTCCCATCATGGCTTCCCCGGAAGCCTTGAGTAGAACACGTTTATAGATTGGTTCCGACGTCATGTTGGCTCCTCGTATATTGCCGCAATTGCCCGATACACGAAGGGCACCGCGTTGTCACGCGATGCCCTTCGGTTTTCCCAAATACGGCAGCAAGATCAGCCCTTGGCGACAGCGGCGACTTCGGCTGCAAAGTCAGTTTCTTCCTTCTCGACACCTTCGCCGAGGAGCAGACGAGCCATACCGACGACTTCGATCGGGGCGCCGGCTTCCTTTTCGGCTGCTTTGATCGCAGCGCCGACCGTCAGGTCCGGGTTGATAACGAAAGACTGCGAGAGAAGAGCCACTTCCTCGAAGAACTTGCGCATGCGGCCTTCGACCATCTTCTCGATGATGGCTTCCGGCTTGCCGGATTCGCGGGACTGCTCGATGAAGACGTTGCGTTCGCGCTCGGCGACTGCGGCATCGACTTCTTCGGCGCGGATCGCCAGCGGGTTGGTAGCAGCAATATGCATGGCAACCTGGCGGCCGATCGACGTCAGAACGGCCTTGTCGCCGACCGACTTCAGAGCAACGAGAACGCCGAGCTTGCCGATGCCGTCGCCGGCAGCGTTGTGGATGTAGGTCGCGACAACGCCGTGCTCGACTTCCAGCTTGGCCGCACGACGAAGCGTCATGTTCTCGCCGATGGTCGCGATTGCTTCCTTGACGGTGTCGGCGACCGGCTTGCCGGATGCCGGATAGGTCGCAGCCGAAATGGCTTCAACCGTACCGTCCGTGGACAGCGCAACTTCGGCGATGCCGCGTGCGAGATCCTGGAAGGCATCGTTACGGGCAACGAAGTCGGTTTCGGAATTGAGTTCGATGACAACGGCCTTGTGACCGGCGCCGGCGATGGCGACCAGACCTTCAGCAGCGGCGCGGCCCGACTTCTTGTCGGCCTTGGAGATGCCCTTGGCGCGCAGCCAGTCGATCGCGGCTTCGATGTCGCCGTTGGTCTCGGTCAGCGCCTTCTTGCAGTCCATCATGCCTGCGCCGGACTTTTCGCGCAGTTCCTTCACCAGTGCAGCCGTAATCTCGGTCATAAGTTTCCTCTTGTCGGTTCAAGCGGTGCCCGCAGTTTGCGGCGCGGCACCGGATTGAGGCACGAAATGTACCTGTATGTATGACAGCGTTATGAAGACGCGTCACAACAGAATTCATTGAGGCAAAAGCAGTCACAGCTTCCGCCTGAAAAGGGCAAGGCCGCCGAACTTCAAAGAGTCGCGAGCGGCCTTTCCCAATCTTTGCAAGCTTTGACGGAGCTTTGCTCCGCCTGCTTTTATCAGGCTTCGGTCGCCTCATCGAGCGCCGGCTCGAACGGAGCTTCCGCAGAAGCGCCGAGGTCGCGGCCCGATCCGCTCTGCTGACGGGCAATACCGTCGATGGCAGCGCGGGCGATCAGGTCGCAGTAGAGAGCGATGGCGCGCGAAGCGTCGTCGTTGCCCGGGATCGGATAGTCGATCAGGTCCGGATCGCAGTTCGAGTCGATGATGGCGACGACCGGGATGCCGAGGCGCTTGGCTTCGTCGATCGCGATCTTTTCCTTGTTGGTGTCGATGATGAACATCAGGTCCGGCGTGCCGCCCATGTCCTTGATACCGCCAAGGGCCTTATCGAGCTTTTCGCGCTCGCGCTCGAGGGTCAGGCGCTCCTTCTTGGAGTAGCCAGACTGCTCGGACGACAGGATTTCGTCGAGCTTGCGCAGGCGCTGGATCGAGTTGGAGATCGTCTTCCAGTTCGTCATCATGCCGCCGAGCCAACGCGAGTTGACGTAGTACTGGGCAGAACGCTTGGCCGAGTCAGCGATCAGCTCGGAAGCCTGACGCTTGGTGCCGACGAAGAGAACGCGGCCGCCACGAGCAACGGTGTCGGACACGACCTGCAGGGCGCGCGACAGCAGCGGAACGGTCTGGGCCAGGTCGATGATGTGGATGTTGTTGCGATCGCCGAAAATGTACGGCTTCATCTTCGGGTTCCAGCGGTGAGTCTGGTGACCGAAGTGGACGCCGGCTTCCAGAAGCTGGCGCATAGAAAAATCAGGCAATGCCATGCCTTGTTACTCCTTTTCCGGTTGAACCTCCGCAAGGCGAACAGCATCCTCTTCGAAGATGCCACCGGGCGGAAAAGCCGGATTTCTCCCGGACGATCCCATGCCTTACGTGTGGAATGCGCGTGGCCTTACATTCGATTTCCTGCAAAAGCAAGGCTTGCGCCAAAAAATCTGACGAGAACGGACGAATGAGCCGCGCCTGCAATATATACGCGTTGCCGGCTCAGCTTGCCAGCATGTTCAGCAGCGACAGCATCACGCCGGCGTCCGGGATCGGCAGCACGGCATCGATCTCGGCCGGCAACTGGCCGGCAATCGGCCCTTTGGTATCACCGGTCGCCATGCCGAGCGGCCCGCGAAAGCCGTGTTTGGTCCAGGCGAGCTCCTGCAGGCGGGCGCTCGTCAGCGCCTCGATCAGGCGTTCGGCCGTTTCGTCGACGACGATCAGCGGATGGGCCGAATAGACCGTCGGGCGCGGATAGAGGACGACGGGCTTGGCGCCCGGCCCCGACTGGATGCGGCTCCATCGGTCGGCATCGGCGAGCGCCCATTCGACGAGTTGATTCTCATAACCGACAATCATCGGTTCGCCACCGAGGCCGCCTGCCAGATACTGGTCAAACAGCTTGCCTGACGATGGCGACTTGAAACCCATATTGCGGAAGATCGACTGCACCTTGCCGCCGTATTGGGCGAGATCGTCTGATGTCGCGACATTGCCGCTGAAGAGGCTGAGCGCGAGGCCCGAGAACATGAAGCCCGAATTCGACCGGTTCGGATCGGTGGAGACGATGCGCGCCCGGCCGTAGAGTGCATTGACGCCAAGTTTCGACCAATCCGTCCCGGCAAGGATGGCATCAAGCAGCGCCTTCAGGTCGAGCTGGTGATGGCCGTTGATTACCGTCACGAGGCCCGATTTGATCAGCCCGTCCACGACCGGCTGCCACGTGTAGACGACGACAGGCGTGTTCAGCATGACCCTGTCATCGCGGATCTTCACGCCGCTCTGACGGGCGATATCCACCATGATGGAGGAGGACGGCCAAAGAAATTGCGGGTTCTGCGAAAGCAAGGCCCGCTCGCGCACCATTTCGACCGAGCCGGCGACGCGACTGTCGATCGAAAGGCCGTAGCCCTTGATAGCGTCAACGACATCGGGATCGGCAAGGAAAGCCTCCTTTTCGCCGCCGATGAAGCCGAACAGCTTTGTGCGCGTACCCAGCAGGCCCTGCAGTTCCGGCCTGTCGCGGACGGCGAAATAGCCGCCCGTGCCGGCAATACCGGTGGCGAGCAGTCCAACTCCAAAGGCGCGGCGGGAAAGGGCCATCAGCGTCCGAGATCCTCTTTGAGCGATGCCTGGATGAGGCGCAGGTCGGTATCGAGCGTGCCAAGCTCAGCATCGACAAGGCTGTCGGCATAATGAACGAAGGCATCCTCGAGCTTCACCAGCACGGCGCGGACATCCTCCAACTGCTTGACGTCAGGCGCGCGTTTCGCCTCGATTACCGCAAAGCCCTCGGCAACTTCGGCCGCACGCGGCAGATAGTAGCTGAGGAAACGGCGTACGGAATTGGCACTTTCCGGCCTCGCCTCCACCTCGCGGAAGACATCGGCGGCGATTTCCGCCAGGTGGCGTACGCGCGCCGCCGTCTGCTTGTCGGTAATATCGTCCGCGGCCGTCTCCAGCCTTTGTGCGGCGGGCACAGCCCCTTCCAGCAATTCTCTCGCGAAGGCAACGCGACCGCGGCCGATCACCTTGATATCGAGACCTTCGAAAAGCCTGCGTGGCGCCAGCAGGAAAACGAGGCCGGCAAAAACTAGGAGGCCGATGACAGCGGCAATCCAGAACGGCATGCCGGCAGCAAAAGTCAGAATGGGGACGAGAATGGCCGTCACCACTCCCGCCACGATCCAGTTGCCATCATTGCCGAGCCAGTTACCCATGCCGGTCCTAGTTATAACCGCGTGCGGTGCGGAACGCTGCCGCAAGGTCCGAGCGTCCGTCGAAGACGCGTGCCGCCGTCGCTGTCGCCAGACTGTCCAGCTGGGTCTTGTCCGCATCGCCGAAAGTAATGCCGAAGATCGGCACGCGTGGTTCCATCGCGTTCCAATCGCTCATGAAGGCCGCACTCTGGTCATCGGATCTGCCGTCGGTCATGATGATGATCGCCGGCAGATAATTGGACAGGTCCGCGGTTTTCGCCATCTGCTGGAGCGCCCTGTCGGCGCAGGCATACATATTGGTGCCGCCGCCGGCATGCTGACCAGAAACTGCGTTGAGAAGCCCCTGCTGCTCCATCGTGTCACCCGAAGCCGAGAAGATATCGCGGACATTGGCATCGAAAGGAATGACGAAGATACGGTCGGCCGGCGACCACTGCACCAGCACCTTGCTGGCCTCCTCGGGCGTGAACAGGAAACGCATCGCCTGCTGCAGACTGTTCTCGCCGTCCCCCTGCATCGAGCCGGAGAAATCGAGGCAGAGCGCCGTCAGTGACGGTTTGCGCAGTGCCGCCTGATAGAGCGTAAGCGCCTGGCGGATCACTGTCGGTTCCGGCATACGGATCGCGGTCACCAGTTTGGCCGGATCGAAATTCCAGCTCGGCTGCGGCTCAGCGGCGACGCTGCCGAGCGGCAGGCGGCGACCGGTTTCGGCGATCTTCTTCTGAACATCGGGCGAGCGCAGATAGGCGAGCAGGTCCTTGAAGAAGGTCTGAACCTGGGGACCGCGGCCATGATCGACGAAACCGAGCGGCGAATCCGCCATCGCTACGCCATCGGCAGGATAGATGGCGTAAAGCGGCTCCTTGCCCATACCCGTGAGCTTGTCGTTGGTTTCCTTGATGACCGCCTCATAATTCCACATGGCATCGTAGATCGTGCCCTTGCTGGCGGAATCCGTATAGAGGTCGGCGAGCCAGCCCGAAGAGCCGGAGGAGCGCGCAACACCGGCAAGCAGGCTTCGAACGGTGTCCTGAACCGTCTTGTCGTCGAGATCGCCGGGCTCGATCACTGGCTTGTTGCCGAGCGCACTGGAGAGCATGGCGAGATAGGCGCTGGCACCGGAATTCGATTGGGTAGCCGATGTCATCAGGAACTTCAGTGAGCCGCTGTTCACCGCTGCCAGGATATCCTTCATGAAGACATCCTTGCCGACCCAGCCGAGCTGCTCGGCCTTCGACTTGCGCACGCCGAGGATGACGGGCGTCTGCGCCACCGACGTCAGGTCCTTGACCCTGCGTTTGGTATCGAACATGTCGACCCAGACGCTGGAGGCCGGCCAGACGGCATCCTGCTCGACACCCTGATCGCTTTGCAGCGCAAGGCCGATATCGAGCGTGCCTTCATATTTGAAGGAGCAGGTCGCGTGCTTCTCCTTGCAGAACTCCTCGACGATCGGCTGCAGGACGGTGTTTTCCGAGCCGGAAACGATCGAGAAATTTGGCCCGCTGCTGAAAGCATCGCAGCCTGCCAACGCCGCGAGACCAGATAGCGCCAGTGCGCAGAGGAATGAGCGGATCATGGTTTTGCCGGTCACGCCTGGGTCATCGCCTTCTTGAGATCGATCGTCAGCTGTTCCATCTGCTGCTCGGCCTGGGCCCGCTTCTTGCGGCCCTCTTCCTGCACGCGCAGCACGCCGGTGACGGTGTCGATCAGATCCTGATTGGCCTTGGCAAGCGTCTCCATATCGACGATGCCGCGCTGCGACTGCTGCTCGATGGCGATCGCCTGATCCTTCATCATTTCCGAGGCCTGGCGGATCATGTCATTGGTGGCGTCGGTCACCGACTTCTGCAGGTCGAGGGCCGATTTCTGCTGCGTGAGCCCGAGGAGGATGACCATCTTCTGCTTCCAGGCAGGCACAGTCAGCGCCGAGGTTGCCTGCAGATTCTCGATCAGTGTTTCATCGCCGGCCTGGACGATGCGGATCTGCGGAAGCTGCTGGATGCCGAGCTGGCGGGCCTGCTGCAGATAGAAGATGCGCTTTTCCAGCCGGTCGAGCGCCTGGAGGCTGTCCTGATAGGTCTGCGCTTCCAGCATGCCGCCACCGGGGCCGGAGACTGCAGCGTCGGCTGCGCTCTTCAATTTCGGCAGCTCGACCGAGCGGAAATGCTCGGCGAAGTTCTTGCCTGCTTGCACATAGGCATCGAGCTTTACGATCGACTGTTTCGTCTCTTCATGCAGATCGTCGAGCAGGGCGATGTCGCGACGCAGCGTATCCTTGTGGCGGTCGAGCTCCAGGCCGATGCGGTCGATCTGGCCTGCAACATCCTCGAACTCCTCCTTGAAGCGCTCGAGGCGCGCCTTGGCGGAGAGGAACATACGGCTCAGGAAACCCTTGTCCTTGAGGGACGCGGGATCGAGGCTCTTGGATTTCAGAATGATATCGGTCAAAAGCTTGCCGACATCGTCGAGATCCTTGTTGCGCACCTCGCGCAGGATCCTGTCGGCATAGTCACTGACGGCCTGCTGGGCGCGATCGCCGTAAACGGAAATTCCGGCGCGGTCTGTAATACTGATGGTGTCTGTAATGCGGGCGACTTCCGCAGGATCGGCGGCAATGGCCGGCAGGGAAGCAGTCTGAACAGTTGCGAGATCGGTATCGGCCATTCGGGTCGTCTTTCTCGGCTTGCGGCGCAATTGGTCTTACGAATTGTAAACCCATTATCTGAGCAACTGGGCCATCCACTATGTAGGGTCGGAAAAGGCAGACTTCCACAAAGACCGGCCCGCGATGACTCATCTGCGGGACGACAGTTTAGCTGTACTAGAAATAATATTTTATGACAGATGCTTAAGCTTGTCGCAGACGCGGCCTCACTGGCAGACCGGCGCGGCCTTCTTGTCGAGAAGCTCGAGCTTGGCAAGCTTGCCGGTCAGGACGAAATCGCCGTAATCCATCGTCAGATCCCGCGTAATGCCGTTCTCATAGAGCTTGAACGACATGCGGTAGACCGGCAGGGTGTCGGATTTGGCATTCTCGTTGAAATAGGAGATCGTCACGGGCCAGAAGGCGGCCTTGGCGAACTCGCCGGCATTGCCTGCATCAGCCTCATTCGTGACCGGAGTCTCCTGCTTACCCACGATCGTCGTTGTCACCAGGGATTTGTCGCCATCGTCGGAGCCGTCGAAGACGCGAGCCTCGAAGAAGCGCTTGCCATCCTTGGCGTTCTGAATGACGTCGAGCATGTGCTCGGTCGGAAAGCGGCTTTCCTCGAGTTGCAGCTCACGGCTTGCCGGCTGCGTGAGGTCGACCTTCACGCCTTCCGGCTTATCCTGAGCCGCGCCGTTGACTTCCTTGTCGAGCTGATCGTCGGTGAAAGACTTGGTATCGAAGGTGAACTTGCCATCCTTCAGGCTCTCGAAGGTCTTGGTCTGCTGGTCGCTGACACGCACGTTGTCGCCGGTGTCGATCTGGGTGACGAAGCGGAAATTCGTGGTGAAGCCTTCGCAGTAATTGCCGTCGAACTCATAGACCATGCGGCCATACATGGAGGAGATGCCGGAGCGTTCCGAAGCGTCCTTCAGTTCCAGGTCGTAGATGGCGCGGTGAGCGACGAGCCCGGTTGCGATCGCAGCGCTCGTCGCCGGCGCGGCCGCCCAGGCATTGGCGGAAACGCTTGCGAGAAGAAGAGCGGCAAGTGACGATCGGAACATTCATTAACTCCTGTTGGACTCGTCCGCGATGTTATAAGAACGCTTTCGGCCAAATCGAGGCTCGAAACTGTCACATTAAAGATTCTAGTCTTGATGCATTCTTTTTGAAGAATTGACAACAAAAGCGGAGACGAAAATGTCCGATGTAATCGCAACGCGCCTGTCGGAAATGGGGATAACCCTGCCCGAGGCAGCAGCACCCGCCGCCAATTATGTCCCCTATGTCATCAGCGGCAACCTTCTCTATATTTCCGGCCAGCTGCCGCTCGAAGGCGGTAAGGTTGCCGTCTCCGGCCACCTCGGCAAGACTGTCGATGTTGCCACTGGCCAGCGTGCCGCAGAGCTTTGCGCCATCAACATTCTTGCTCAGGCAAAGGCAGCGCTCGGCGGCAATCTCGGCCGCATCCGCCGCGTCATCAAGCTCAACGGCTTCGTCGCGTCGGCGCCTGATTTTGTCGAGCAGCACCTCGTTATCAACGGCGCCTCGAACCTGATCGCCGGCGTGCTCGGCGAAGCCGGCAAACATGCCCGCGCTGCCGTCGGCATGGCAGCCTTGCCGCTCAGTGCAGCAGTCGAAATAGATGCTATCATGGAAATCGCATAATGACGAATGCCGCCTGGATCAAAGAGCTGCCGGTTGCGCACCGCGGCTACCACGACCTCAACAATGTCGTCTGGGAAAACACGCTCTCGGCTTTTTCACGGGCCGTCGAAGCGGGCTTCGCCATCGAATGCGACCTGCACTACGCCTCGGATGCCGTGCCGGTCATCTTCCATGATGAAGATCTGGAACGCCTCTGCAACCTCAAGGGCGATGTGCGGGAACGGACCTCCCAGGAACTCGGGCTGATCGCCGTCGGCGGCACGAAGGACAAGGTGCCGACGCTGAAGCAGCTTCTCGCGCTCGTGCAGGGCAAGGTGCCGCTTGTGCTGGAACTCAAGGGCCGCGAAGCCGACGACGAGGGCTTTGCCGAATCCGTTCTCGACGTACTCGAGGGCTATGAGGGCAAGGTTGCGCTGATGAGCTTCGACCATTGGCTGCTGAAGGATCTCAAGGAGCTCAACGCGCCCTACCCGATCGGGCTGACGGCCAACGGCAATACGCCGGAGGAATATGCAGGGCATGAGAAGGCGATGGAGATCGGCCTCGATTTCATTTCCTACTATTATGCCGACCTGCCGAACCCGTTCATCACCGACCAGCGCGACAAGGGCGTTCCGGTCATCACCTGGACGGTGCGTGATGAACAGGCTCGCAAGCAGACTTTCGAGAATGCCGATCAAATGACTTTCGAAGGCTTCGATCCGCGCGCGGCAGTTTGACGCTCGCTTTTTCGACAAGATCGTGCGCAGACTGGGAGGGAGCCAACTCCCTCCCCCAACGGCTTCGCATTTGCTTCATGACAGACGAATCGTCAGACGAACTTTCCATCCGCATCGAGCGATCATTCACCGCAATTTCCCCCGACCGCTGGTCCAGGCTTTCGGGAGCATCGAAGACGTGCGACAGCGTCGCCTATAATCCCTTCGTCTCGCATGCCTTTCTCTCGTCGCTGGAAGAATCCGGCTCTGCCACTGCGCAGACCGGCTGGCTTGGCCATCACATGCTTCTGGAGACGGACAAGGGTGAACTGGTCGGCGCCTTGCCCGGCTATCTCAAGAACCACAGTCAGGGCGAATATGTCTTCGATCATGGCTGGGCCGACGCTTTTGAACGGGCCGGCGGCAGCTATTATCCGAAGCTGCAGTGCTCGATCCCCTTCACGCCCGCCACCGGCCCGCGCCTGCTTGTGACCGAAGGCCTTGCCCGCCTGCCAATTCAGAATGCCATGGCGGAAAGCCTCAAGGAGGTCGTCCGACGCCTCGATATTTCCTCGGCCCATATCACTTTTGTGCCCGAGGACGAGATGCCTGTCTTCGAGACCGACGGCTATTTGCATCGCACGGACAAACAGTTCCACTTCATCAATGAAGGCTATGCCAATCACGACGCGTTCCTGGAAACGCTTGCCTCCCGCAAGCGCAAGGCACTGCGCAAGGAGCGTCGAACGGCGGTTGAGAACGGCATCACCATCGACTGGCTGACCGGCAAGGACCTGACCGAAAAAATCTGGGACCAGTTCTTCGCCTTCTACATGGATACCGGCGGCCGCAAATGGGGCCGGCCTTATTTGACGCGCAAATTCTATTCGCTGATCGGCGAGCGCATGGCCGACGACATCCTGCTCGTCATGGCCAAACGCGACGGCCGCTATGTGGCAGGCGCCATCAATTTCATCGGCGGTGATACGCTCTACGGGCGGCACTGGGGTTGCATCGAAGAACACCCCTTCCTGCATTTCGAGGTCTGCTACCATCAGGCCATCGATTTTGCGCTGGAAAAGGGCCTCAAGAAGGTGGAGGCCGGTGCCCAGGGCGAACATAAACTTGCCCGCGGCTACCTGCCGGTGACAACGCATTCCGCCCACTATATCGCCCATGCGGGATTGCGGCGCGCCGTTGCCGACTATCTCGAGCGCGAGCGGGAGGATGTCGAATATATGAATGAGATGCTTGCCGAACACACTCCCTTCCGCAAAGGCGAAAGGCTGCAGGAGGATTGACGCGCTTGGTTCCGCCGCGCTACGCGATCAAGGGAAACACGAGGAGATTTCGCCATGACCAGCGCTGCCTATGACGACAACAACATCTTCGCCAAGATCCTGCGCGGCGAGATCCCGTCGCATCGCGTCTACGAGGACGACAAGACCGTTGTCTTCATGGATGTGATGCCGCAAGCGCCGGGCCATGTTCTGGTCCTGCCGAAGGCACCTTCCCGCAATATCTTCGATGCTGATCCGGCTTCCCTTTCCCATACGATCACCGTCGTCCAGAAAGTCGCGAATGCCGTCAAGGAAGCCTTCGACGCAGATGGTGTGTTCATCGCCCAGTTCAACGAGCCGGCAGCAGGTCAGACCGTTTTCCACCTGCATTTCCATGTCATCCCGCGGCATGAGGGCGTGGCACTCAAGCCGCATTCCGGCAAGATGGAGGACGGCGCGGTGCTCGCCGCAAACGCGGAGAAAATCAAGTCGGAACTCGCGTAACGGAAGCGCCGCCTTATTTTTCGGAATACTAAATTGCTTCATCGATTTAGGAGGAAATCATGATCCGCCACACCGTTGCATTCCGCCTGAAGCAGGCTGCAGGCTCTGCCGAAGAAAAGGCTTTTCTCGATGAGGCGCTGACGCTCAAGCAGATCCCGAGCGTCAGAAATTTCGAGCAACTTCGCCAGACGAGCCCAAAGAACGATTTCACCTTCGGCTTCTCGATGGAGTTCGACGACCAGGCCGGTTACGACGCCTATAATGTCCACCCGCTGCATGTCGCCTTCGTGCGCGACCGTTGGATACCCGAGGTCGCAGACTTCCTCGAGATCGACTACGCGAAGCTCTGACATCCTGAAGCGTGTCGCTGCCACGCTTTAGGTCTTTTCTTGCCCATATCGTTATCGCAAACCACTACACGCTTTCGCGCGACATGCTTTGGAGCAAACAAAAAGGCCGCTTCGCAGCCGCCTTTTTTCATTGTCTGTTGCAAAACTTACTTCTTGCGCGGAACCTTCGGAACCGTCGAGCCCTTCTTGGGAGCATCGCGGACTTCCGGTTCAGGCTGCGGCACGGTCTTGGCCTTCGTCTTCTTGACCGGCTTGGTCTTTAGCTCGCCATCATCCTCATTGACCGCTCCCGGATGAACCAGTTCGGCTTCCGGCTTCGGCTTGATAGGTGCTGTTTCCGGAATGGCTTCCAGAATGAGGCCCGGCTTGCCATCTTCCTTCGGGCCGACGGTGACGTTGACGACGCCGCCCTTCTTCAGCTTGCCGAAGAGGATTTCGTTCGCCAGCGGCTTCTTGATGTTTTCCTGGATCACGCGGGACAGCGGGCGGGCACCCATCTTCTCGTCGTAACCCTTTTCTGACAGCCAGGCGATCGCATCCTCGTGCAGGTCGAAGGTGACGTTGCGTTCGGAGAGCTGAGCTTCCAGCTGCATAATGAACTTCTGCACGACCTTGTGGATAACGGCCGTCGGCAGCGCCGCGAACGGGATGATCGCGTCGAGACGGTTGCGGAACTCCGGCGTGAACAGGCGGGTCAGAGCCTCTTCGTCTTCGCCGGTGCGCTTGGACGAACCGAAGCCGATGGCGGCCTTGGCCATTTCCGAAGCGCCCGCATTGGTCGTCATGATCAAGATGACGTTGCGGAAGTCGATCTTCTTGCCGTTATGGTCAGTCAGCGTACCGTGGTCCATGACCTGCAGCAGGATATTGTAGATATCCGGATGCGCCTTTTCGATTTCGTCGAGCAGGACCACGCAATGCGGATGCTGGTCGACGCCATCGGTCAAGAGGCCGCCCTGGTCGAAGCCGACATAGCCGGGAGGTGCACCGAGCAGACGGGAAACCGTATGCCGCTCCATGTATTCCGACATATCGAAGCGCAGAATCTCGACGCCCAGCGAGGCGGCAAGCTGCTTGGCGACTTCCGTCTTGCCGACGCCGGTGGGACCGGAGAAGACATAGGCACCGATCGGCTTGTTCGGCTCGCGGAGGCCCGCGCGTGCCAGTTTGATCGCGGTGGACAGGGCTTCGATTGCCACATCCTGACCATAGACGACCGAGCGCAGTTCCTGCTCAAGATTGGCAAGAACGGCTTCGTCGTCCTTCGAGACGGTTTTTGCCGGGATGCGGGCCATCGTCGCAATCGTCGCTTCGATCTCCTTTTCGGTGATCAGCTTGCGGCGCTTGGACGGCGGCAAGAGCATCTGGGCGGCACCGGTCTCGTCGATGACGTCGATCGCCTTATCGGGCAGCTTGCGGTCCGAAATGTAACGGGCCGACAGCTCGACGGCCTGCTTGATCGCCTCGTTCGAGTAGCGCAGATGGTGGTACTCTTCGAAATAGGGCTTCAGACCCTTCATGATCTCGATCGCATCATCGATCGACGGCTCATTGACGTCGATCTTCTGGAAGCGGCGGACCAGAGCTCGGTCCTTCTCGAAGAACTGGCGGTATTCCTTGTAGGTGGTCGAACCGATGCAGCGGATCGCGCCCGAAGACAGAGCCGGCTTCAGGAGGTTCGATGCATCCATGGCTCCGCCCGACGTTGCACCAGCACCGATGACGGTGTGGATTTCGTCGATGAAGAGCACGGCGCCCGGATATTCTTCCAGTTCCTTGACGACCTGCTTCAGGCGCTCTTCGAAGTCACCGCGATAGCGGGTGCCGGCAAGCAGCGTGCCCATATCGAGCGAGAAGATCGTGGCATCGGCCAGAGCTTCCGGAACCTTGCCTTCGACGATGCGCTTGGCAAGGCCTTCAGCGATAGCGGTCTTGCCGACGCCGGGATCACCGACGTAGAGCGGGTTGTTCTTGGAGCGGCGGCACAGGATCTGGATGGTCCGGTTCACCTCGGCGTGACGGCCGATCAGCGGGTCGATCTTGCCGCCCTTGGCCTTCTCGTTGAGGTTTACGCAGTAGGCCTTCAGCGCATCCTGCTGCTTCTTCGGCCCGCTTTCTTCCTCGTTGCCGCCGCGTGCGGTCGGCTTGGATTCGGACTCGTCCTCAGCGCCGCGCGGCGGCCGGCTTTCGGAAACGCCGGGGCGCTTGCCGATGCCGTGGGAGATATAGTTGACGGCGTCGTAGCGGGTCATTTCCTGTTCCTGCAGGAAATAGGCAGCATGGCTTTCGCGCTCGGCGAAGATCGCAACGAGCACGTTGGCGCCGGTCACTTCCTCGCGGCCGGAAGACTGGACATGGATCACCGCGCGCTGGATGACGCGCTGGAAACCTGACGTCGGCTTGGAGTCTTCGTCATAACCGGTGACCAGGTTGGAGAGTTCGTTATCGACATATTCCAGGAGCGTTTTACGAAGCGCGTCGAGGTCGACATTGCAGGCACCCATGACCGCGGCCGCATCGGCATCGTCGATCAGGGCGAGCAGCAGATGCTCGAGCGTCGCATATTCATGGTGCCGCTCGTTGGCAAAGGTCAGTGCCTGATGGAGCGCCTTCTCAAGACTAGGCGAAAATGTTGGCACGTTCAGTTCCTCACTTCTTTTCCATGACGCATTGCAGCGGATGCTGGTGCTGCCGGGCAAAGTCCATCACCTGGCTCACCTTGGTTTCCGCTACCTCGTATGTGAATATTCCGCATTCGCCGACGCCGTGGTTATGGACATGCAGCATGATGCGGGTGGCACTTTCCCGATCCTTCTGAAAAAAACGCTCCAGGATATGGATG
Source organism: Rhizobium sp. 01T444 (assembly GCF_056398305.1). Taxonomy (NCBI): domain Bacteria; kingdom Pseudomonadati; phylum Pseudomonadota; class Alphaproteobacteria; order Hyphomicrobiales; family Rhizobiaceae; genus Rhizobium; species Rhizobium sp. 01T444. Next base: position 40,276 of record NZ_JBFTPD010000009.1, on the reverse strand, counting down.
ACGAATTCCATTGGGGTGTAGTCGTCATTCAAAAGCAGTACGCGATAGAGATTAGGCTTCTTGGTCTTCGGCTTGGTGCGCGTGATGACCGAGGTTCGATTTCCGTTATCCCCGTTCCTTTCGCTGTCGTTTTGCATCCGGATCGGTCTGGCGATCATTGTCATTCATTCCTCAATCAATCCGGCAGGCAGCATGGGAGGGGTGCTTTCCCGACGAATATCTGAAACCCTAAGGTAGTTCATAATAGAGCGATTTTAAGCCCCTTGTTTCCGACTGCAATCACAATTCCGCAGGACTTGACGCAAAGGCCAAAAAAGTCTGCGTAAAAACCAGGGCGCGCTTCGGGAAACAAAAAAGACCGGCCGCAAATGCGGTGCCGGTCTTTGATTTTCAATAGGCGGCGCGCAACGCGCCACAAGATTTATGCGGCGGCGGGGGCTACCGGAGTGGCTTTCGAGACCTTGGCGGCAGCGGCGGCCATCGGTGCTTCGTAGGGCTTGTAAGCATTTTTGGCGAGGTCGGCATACATTTCGCCGAGCTTGGTCGCTTCGGAAACAAAAGCCTCATAGGAAGACTTCGCATAATTGGTCTGCAATTCGAAGGCCGCCTCGAAGCTCTTTAGGCCTGACAGCGTCTCGAAATGGGTGACGGCATCCTGGAAGGACTTCTTTGAATATTCGGCCGCCTCGGAGGCAATCGCCTGGAAACCCTTGGCAGTATCGGAATAGCTCTTGAGCATCGAATCTACGGCTTCCTTGCTCTTCCGGTTTGTATCGTCGAAATTGAACATGACCATCCTCCAATTGGCAGTTGCAAGCAGAGGGTAGCTGCAACGCACAAAGAGTCAAGTAGTCTTGTGCATCGCAAAACACCCAATGGTTGCACCCGCTGTCAGCGCTAAAGACCGGATTTTTGGGCACGTTCGTCTTTTATTGATTTTGCTAAAATATATCAGGCGACTGCAACCACAGGGTTAGCAGAAATTTTAGTGAACCAGCGTATTTGGCGATCGGCGCAAACAAAAAAGCCGTGTATCGCCTGGCGATCCACGGCTTTTGATCGATGTGACGGCGATCAGAGATCGACGTCGAGAATTGCCATCGAGAAATTGTAGGAACGGTCGCCGTCCTCGTCATCGATGTAGATGACACCCAGAAATTCTTCGCCAATGTAGACTTCCGCGGAGTCGTTCTTGCGCGGACGCGCCTTCACCACGATCTGCGGGTTCAGCGTGCGTTTGAAATAGGCGTCGAGCTTCTTGATTTCTTCAGGCTTCACTCTTTTGATCTCCGTAAGCGATCTCGGTTGGCCGCTTCTTGCACAGGTAAAGCTGCGCTGTAAAGGTCGCGAGCTCGTGTTAGCAGTGACTGTCTCCACCGGGATCTAGGCGCTTTTACGCATTTTTCCAATGAAGGCTCAGATATCGGCGCCGATAACCTGATCCATCACCCGGGCAGGCTCGGAACAGCCCGCTTCACCGACGACCTTGGCGGGCACGCCTGCCACCGTGGTCTTTGGCGGCACCGCCTTCAGGACGACGGAGCCGGCAGCGACGCGCGAACAGAAGCCGATCTCGATATTGCCGAGGATCTTTGCGCCTGCGCCGATCATGACGCCCGTGCCGATCTTCGGGTGACGATCGGCCCCCTCCTTGCCGGTGCCGCCGAGCGTCACACCATGCAGGATGGAGACGTTATCGCCGATAACAGCCGTTTCGCCGACGACGAGGCCGGTCGCGTGGTCGAGGAAGATACCCTTACCGATGCGAGCGGCCGGATTGATGTCCGTCTGGAAGACGCTGGAGGAGCGGCTCTGCAAGTAAAGCGCGAAGTCGCGCCGGCCGCGGTTCAGCAGCCAATGCGCCAGCCGGTGCGTCTGCAGCGCGTGGAAGCCCTTGAAGTACAGAACGGCTTCCATGAAGCGCAGGCAAGCGGGGTCACGATCATAGACTGCCTGGATATCCACGCGCAGGATCGAGCTCCATTCCGGCCAGTCCTCGAGCATTTCCTCAAAGGTCTGGCGCAGCAGGTTTGCCTGCATGTCGGGATGGTCGAGGCGCTCGCAGATGCGGTGAATGACGCATTCTTCGAGCGAGCGATGGTTGATGACCGTCGAATAAAGGAAGGCCGCCAGCACCGGATCGCTTTCCGCAGCGAGGCGCGCTTCTTCTCGCAGGCTGTCCCAGATAGGGTCCATCACCTTCAGCGGATGGGCTCCCTCCAGCGTGCGGATATCCGTCTTAGCGACCATTTCCGGCCTCCTCATTTCCCGTTGGAATGCGATTATATAGAGGAAAACGCCGATAACATAAATGGGTGCCCGCGGCACACCGGTTCAGCATGTTTTTCTTTGAAATCACGTTTATGTCACCTGCCGGGGACGTCAGCCGGCAGCGACCTTTGCGTAGAATTCCAGGACGGCCTTCTTGAACACCCGATCACCCACGGCGAGCATGTGGTCGCGGCCGGGAATATCGAGTGCTTCGGCGTGAGGCATCAGCGCTGCAAGCTCCTGGGGAGAACCGGCAATATCGTCCTTCGTCCCAACTCCGATCAGGGTGGGCGCATCGATCTTGCCCATGTCAGCGCGGGCAACCAGATCGCGCGAACCCTTGATACAGGCGGCAAGGGCTTCGCGGTCACTCTTCGTCTGCTCGGCAAAGGCGCGGAACATCTGGCCGCGCTGATGGATGACGTCGGCAAGCGACGGTGCAAGCAGCGCATCGGCGATCGGGTCCCAATCGCCCACCCCATCCGTCATCCCGATACCGAGGCCGCCGAGCACCAGCGAGCGGACGCGGTGTGGATGGGCAAGCGCCGCAAAGACGGAGATGCGGGCGCCCATGGAGTAGCCCATCAGATTGGCCTCGGAAATACCGAGATGATCAAGCAGCGCGATCGCGTCACCAGCCATGAACCATGGCCTGTAAGCTTCGGCATCGCGCGGCTTGTCGCTGGCGCCATGCCCTCTGTTGTCGATGGCAATGACACGGTAACCGGCATCCCCTAGGGTCTTCAGCCAGCCCGGATGAACCCAGTTGACGCTCGCCGACGAAGCAAAGCCATGGATCAGCAGCACCGGCGGGCCGGAGGGTTCACCCTCATCGAAGAAAGCGAGTTTCAGTCCATCATGGGTGAAGCTTGAAAATGCAGGCGTATTCAGGTTCATCGGGCCGTCCTTATTTGGCGAGACCATAGTCGAGCGGCCTTTCAGCGTGAAGCCAAAAACTCGCAATGGAGCCATGCTTTGGCACTACACTTTTGCTTCGAAGGCCTATAAAGTCCGCGCAGAATTTCAAAGCATTCGGAGACAGACATGGCCGGCCACAGCATTCCCCACTTCCAGAACGACGGCGGTCACCGCGTTATCGAAGTCGGCGTCAAGGAATTCATGTGCACCGGCGCATCCGCTCCCTTCGATCATCCGCATATCTTCATCGATATGGGCGAAGACAATGAGAAGGTCTGCTCCTACTGCTCGACCCTCTACCGCTACAATGCTTCGCTGAAGTCCAACCAGACAAACCCGCCCGGCTGCGTCTTCCTCGTCAAGGCGGCGTAATTTCCCCCCTCTTTAGATCGGATATCCCATGCCGGTCGAACATGCCGCCATTATCGGTGCCGGAATTGCCGGACTGACGGCTGCTCTGGCACTCTCAAGACGTGGCATCAGTTCGGATATTTTCGAACAGGCGCCCGAGCTTGCCGAGGTGGGTGCCGGCCTGCAGATCTCTCCCAATGCATCGCGCGTGCTTGCCGAACTCGGTGTGCTCGATCGGCTGACCAGCCTCTGGCTCGAGCCGCAATCCATCCGGCTGATCTCGGGCAGTTCGCTGCGCGAACTTGCAGCTGTCCCGGCCGGAAGTTTTGCCAGGAACCGCTGGGGAGCGCCCTACGGCGTCCTGCATCGCAAGACGCTTCAGAAGGCCCTGCTGGATGCCGTCAGCGCCAATCCGCTCTGCGCGCTCCATCTCGGAACACGTTTCGAATCAGACTTGCCACAGGGCCGGCGCCCGGCCGATGTCATCATCGGCGCCGATGGCGTCTGGTCCAGGCTGAGGCAGACAATACCGGGCGCCCCTGCCCCACAATTCTCCGGAAACGTCGCCTTCCGTTTTACCATCGCAGAAGCAGAGGCGCCGGGCTTTCTGGACCGCACCAGCGTCTCGGCCCTGCTCGGCTCCTCGGCGCATATGGTCTGCTATCCGCTGAAGGAAACCGGCGGCTTCAACATGGTGGCGATTACCGCCGGCAATATCGCGCCGCAGGCCTGGCAAGGCGAGCCGACACAGGCTCAGCAGGAGCTTCTGCAGTCACGCTTCCGTCGCTGGCATCCTGTTATTGCCGGTTTGCTCGGGCGGCGCAGCGACATCACCTTCTGGCCGCTTTTCGAGGCAACGCCGGGCAAATGGCAGGACGGTGACAAGATCGTGCTGATCGGCGATGCGGCACATGCCATGATGCCCTTTGCGGCACAGGGGGCCGCGATGGCGATCGAGGATGCATTCGAGCTTGCAGCCTTCCTCGCCACCCGCCCGGTTTCCGAAGCCATCTCGCTCTTTGAACGGCATCGCATGCCGCGCATCGCCAAGCTCCGCCAGCGCGGCGCTTTTAACCGTTTTGCCTATCATGCGAGCGGACCGATCCGTCTCGGCCGGGATATCGTGCTGTCGCTGAAACCGCCGCAAAGCCTCGCCGCGGATCTCGACTGGATTTACGGCTATCGCCCAGTCGGCTGATCAAATGGTGGCTGATCAGACGGCGTTTGCTGCAGCAAAGCCGCGCTCGATATCAGCCTTGAGATCAACGACATCTTCCAGACCGATCTGCAGGCGAATGACCGGACCTTCGGCCGGGGCCCTGGCGATCTCTCGGTCCGAAAGATTGACCAGTATGGCAAGGCTTTCGTAGCCGCCCCAGGAATAGCCCAGTCCGAAATAAGAGAGCGCATCGAGGAAGGCATGTGCCTTCGGCTTGACCTTTTGCGGATCGTCAACCTTCAGCACGAAGGAGAAGATGCCGCTGGCACCCTTGAAGTCGCGCTTCCATATATGGTGCGACGGGAAGCTCGGCAGGGCCGGATGCAGGACGCGGGCAACCTCTTCGCGGTTTTCGAGCCACGTGGCGATTGCCAGCGCGCTTTCGTAGTGGCGCTCCAGCCGGATCCCCATGGTGCGCAGGCCACGCAGGATCTGGTAGGAATCATCAGGCGCGCCACAAAGGCCGAGTGTGCCATGCGTTTCGATCAGCCGCGGCCAGTGCTCGGCATTGGCGGAAATGGTTCCCATCAGAATGTCGGAATGGCCCGATGGATATTTGGTCGAGGCATGGATGGACACGTCGACGCCAAAGTCCAGCGGCCGGAAATAGAGAGGTGTGGCCCAGGTGTTGTCCATCAGCACGACGGCGCCGTGTTTGTGCGCCACAGCCGCGATGGCCGGGATATCCTGCATCTCGAAAGTATTGGAGCCTGGGGCTTCGGTCAGCACGACCGTGGTGTTCGGCTTGAAGAGCGTCTCGATGGCCGCGTCGATCGCCGGATCGAAATAGTCGACCTCGACACCCATGCGCTTCAGGACCGTGTCACAGAAATGGCGCGTTGGACCGTAGACGGAATCGACGACCAGCACGTGATCGCCTGCCGCAACATAGGCCAGGATGGCGACCGTGACGGCAGCGAGGCCGGAGGGCACCAGCACAGTGCCGGCCGAGCCTTCGAGCGCATTGATCGCCTCGGCAAGGGCGTCGGTCGTCGGCGTGCCGCGGGTGCCGTATGTGTATTTCTTGTTGCGCGTCTCCATGGACTTGGCGTCGGGAAAGAGCACCGTGGACGCGCGCACCACCGGCGGATTGACGAAACCGTGATAATCCGCGGGGTCATAGCCGATATGGGAAAGACGGGTATTTATGCCGGCGCCCGGCAGGAGACTGTCTAGATCTTTCATGTTGGAAATGGCCTTCTGGCGAGGGTATGCAAAGGCCGAACTCTTGAACCCCGTCGCCATCAGGGTCAACCCCTACAACTTGACGTGATAGCCTCGCCCGCGAAGCCGCCGGCCTTTACTTCGCGATTTCAGCGCTATTTTTTTCCTCAAGCTAGAGCCCAATTTCTAGCCAAGTGCCTAGAGACGCAGCGCAATCCACCAAAATGCTGAATTTTGCCGCAATTATTGGCCGCGACACTTGACCATAGTGACATTTGCGACTGTGATAGACCCACTCGCGCCGGGAGGGTTGCGGGAAATGGGGAGGTACATGGGCTAGTTCAATCCGGCCACTCCCCGAAAAGATAAAGATAAGACAACGGAAAAAGGTTGGGAAAAATGAAGTACAAGCTCCTGTCCGCAGCAGCCGGCGCAGCAGTTTTCGCTCTTGGCGCTTCGGCCGCTTCGGCCACTACTCTCGGAGACGTAAAGGCAAAAGGTTTTGTCCAGTGCGGCGTCAACACCGGTCTTGCCGGCTTTGCTGCACCTGATGCGTCCGGCAACTGGTCGGGCTTCGACGTCGACTTCTGCCGCGCGGTTTCCGCTGCGGTCTTCGGCGATCCGACCAAAGTGAAGTTCACGCCGCTTAGCGCCGCGAACCGCTTCCCGGCCCTGCAGTCCGGCGAAGTCGACGTTCTGGCCCGCAACACGACCTGGACGATCAACCGTGATACGGCTCTCGGCCTGAACTTCCGCTTCGTCAACTACTATGACGGCCAGGGCTTCATGGTTCGCAAGAGCCTGAACGTGAAGTCGGCTCTGGAACTCTCCGGCGCATCCGTCTGCGTGCAGTCCGGCACCACCACCGAGCTCAATCTCGCCGACTACTTCAAGGCCAACAACCTCCAGTACAATCCGGTCGTCTTCGAGAAACTGGATGAGGTCAACGCCGCTTATGACTCCGGCCGTTGCGACGTCTACACGACTGACCAATCGGGCCTCTACTCGCTGCGTCTGACGCTGAAGAACCCGGACGAGCACATGATCCTGCCGGAAATCATTTCCAAGGAGCCTCTCGCCCCGGCCGTTCGCCAGGGTGACGACCAGTGGTTCGATGTCGTCAGCTGGGTCGGCTACGCGATGATCAACGCCGAAGAATTCGGTATCACGCAGGCCAATGTCGACGACATGAAGAATTCGCCGAACCCGGATATCAAGCGCTTCCTCGGCGTTGAAGCCGACACGAAGATCGGTACCGATCTCGGCCTGACCAATGACTGGGCCTACAACATCATCAAGACCGTCGGCAATTATGGCGAAGTCTTCGAAAAGAACATCGGCCAGGGGAGCCCGCTGAAGATCTCGCGCGGCCTCAACGCTCTCTGGAACAAGGGCGGCATTCAGTACGCTCCGCCGGTTCGTTAATCGGCACTACGCATGAAAAGCCGGAAAGGCGGATAACCGCCTTTCCCTCCTCCTATAAAAAAGCTCCGAAAAGGAGCGCATAACGTGGGGAATTGGCCAGGCATGACGCATCAGGTTGCGGATTCAACATCTTTGCCCAGGAGCGGCTGGAGCTTCCAGTCTGCCCTCTATGACCCGACAGTTCGGGGCATCTTCTTCCAAGTCCTTACCATTGTCTTGCTGGTCGCGCTGATCTGGTCGATTGCTCACAATACGGCAGTCAATTTGGCGCGCGCCAACATTGCATCGGGTTTCGGCTTTCTGAACGGACGCGCCGGCTTCGAAGTCGGCCAGTCGCTGATCCCGTATTCGAGTGATTCGACCTATGGCCGTGCGCTGCTCGTCGGCCTTCTGAATACTATCCTGATCGCCGTTACCGGCATCATCACTGCAACGATTATCGGCTTCGTTGTCGGTATCGGCCGTCTGTCGCGGAACTGGCTGATTGCCAAGCTCTGCACGGTCTATGTGGAAGTCTTCCGCAACATCCCGCCGCTGCTGGTGATCTTCTTCTGGTATTCGGGTGTTCTGGCGATTCTGCCCAATGCCCGTGACTCGCTGCATCTGCCTCTCGGATCATATCTGAACAATCGCGGCCTCGCCTTCCCCAAGCCGATCTTCGGCGACGGTTTCTGGCTGGTCGGCGTTGCCTTCGCTGTCGCGATCATCGCCACTATTATCACCGCACGGTGGGCGCATCGTCGGCAGGCCGCGACAGGTCAGCCGTTCCACACGATCTGGGTTTCGATCGGCCTCATCGTCGGCCTGCCGCTCATTGCATTCCTGCTCGCAGGCGCACCCCTGTCTTTTGATTTCCCGGTCGCCGGCAAGTTCAATCTGACCGGCGGTTCCGTGGTCGGCCCGGAATTCATGTCGCTTTTCCTGGCGCTTTCCTTCTACACGGCGGCCTTCATCGCCGAGATCGTGCGCTCAGGTATCCGCGGCGTGCCCAAGGGACAGACGGAGGCGGCAGCGGCACTCGGCCTGCATCCTTCGGCAATCACCCGGCTGGTCGTCATTCCGCAGGCTTTCCGCATCATCATCCCGCCGCTGAGCAGCCAGTATCTGAACCTCACCAAGAACTCGTCGCTGGCGATCGCGATCGGCTTTGCCGATCTCGTTGCTGTCGGCAGCACGACGCTGAACCAGACGGGCCAGTCCGTCGAGGTGATCCTGATCTGGGCGGTCATCTACCTCAGCCTCAGCATCGTGACCTCTCTGCTCATGAACTGGTTCAATGCCAAGATGGCGCTGGTGGAGAGATAAGATGAGCGACAGTTTCGTCAGAACCACCATACTCGCACCGGAGCCGCCTCCGGCTGGAGAAAAGGGTGCGGCAGCCTGGATACGCCGCAACCTGCTTGCGACACCCAAGGATATCATCCTCACTCTTCTGGCAGCGACCTTCCTCGCCTGGGCTCTACCGCATGCCGTTAACTGGCTGTTCGTGCAGGCGGTCTGGACAGGTCCGGACCGCACCTTCTGCGCCACGACAGTCCAGGGCGGCATTCAGCCGGATGGCTGGAGTGGTGCCTGCTGGGCCTTCGTCAATGCCAAGTTCGACCAATTCATCTACGGACGCTATCCACTCGACGAGCGCTGGCGGCCGACACTGGTCGGCATTCTCTTCGTACTCCTGCTCGTGCCGATGCTCATCCCATCTGTGCCGCGCAAGGGGCTGAATGCGATCCTGCTCTTCGTCGTGCTGCCGATCGTCTCTTTCGTCCTGCTTTATGGTGGCTTCGGCCTCGAAATCGTCGACACGCCGCTCTGGGGCGGGCTGATGGTGACGCTGGTGCTCTCTTTCGTCGGCATCGTCGTCTCCTTCCCGGTCGGTATTCTTCTAGCGCTCGGCAGACGCTCGCATATGCCTGTCATCCGCATGGTGAGCATCATTTTCATCGAGGTCGTGCGTGGCGTGCCGCTGATCACGGTTCTCTTCATGGCAAGCGTAGTGCTGCCGCTTTTCCTGCCGGCCGGCTGGACGGTGGACAAACTGCTGCGAGCGATCGTGGGTGTATCGATCTTTGCCTCCGCCTATATGGCTGAGGTCATTCGCGGCGGCCTGCAGGCCATTCCAAAGGGCCAGTTCGAGGGTGCGGATTCGCTTGGCCTCGGCTACTGGCAGAAGATGCGGCTGATCATCATGCCGCAAGCGATCAAGCTCGTGATCCCCGGCATCGTCAACACCTTCATCGGGATGTTCAAGGACACGTCACTGGTATCGATCATCAGCATGTTCGACCTGCTTGGTATCGTTCGCCTCAACTTCACCGATGCCAATTGGGCAACGGCTGTGACGCCGCTGTCCGGGCTGATTTTCGCCGGCTTCACCTTCTGGCTTTTCTGCTTCGGCATGTCGCGCTATTCAGCATTCATGGAACGCCATCTCGACACCGGCCACAAACGATAAGAATAGGAACCCGCAATGGCAGAGCCTCTCACCAAGAAATTGACCGTGTCGGCGACCGATGTGGCCGTCGAGATCATCAACATGAACAAGTGGTACGGCGACTTCCACGTTCTTCGCGACATCAACCTCAAGGTCATGCGCGGCGAGCGCATCGTCATCGCCGGCCCTTCGGGTTCAGGCAAGTCGACGATGATCCGCTGCATCAACCGTCTGGAAGAGCACCAGAAGGGCCGGATCGTGGTTGACGGCACGGAACTGACCAACGACCTGAAGAAGATCGACGAAGTGCGCCGCGAAGTCGGCATGGTGTTCCAGCATTTCAACCTTTTCCCGCATCTGACGATTCTGGAGAACTGCACGCTGGCGCCGATCTGGGTGCGCAAAATGCCGAAAAAGCAGGCCGAAGAAGTGGCCATGCATTTCTTGAAGCGCGTCAAGATCCCCGAACAGGCCAACAAATATCCAGGCCAGTTGTCGGGCGGCCAGCAGCAGCGTGTGGCGATTGCCCGTTCGCTCTGCATGAACCCGAAGATCATGCTGTTCGACGAGCCGACCTCGGCGCTCGATCCGGAAATGATCAAGGAAGTGCTGGATACGATGGTGGGCCTTGCCGAAGAAGGCATGACCATGCTCTGCGTCACCCACGAAATGGGCTTTGCCCGCCAGGTCGCGAACCGCGTGATCTTCATGGACCAGGGCCAGATCGTCGAGCAGAATTCGCCGGCCGAATTCTTCGATAATCCGCAGCATGAGCGCACCAAGCTGTTCCTCAGCCAGATCCTGCACTGATCAGGCAGATATAACATTCAAAACCCGCCGGCTGATTACCGGCGGGTTTTTCATGCGTTCTAACGGGAAGCCGTAGAGCGCAGCAGACCGAACAGCCCTGCGAGGCCAGAATCATACCCGCTGGAAACGGATATATCCCGACAGCGAACAAGCATCTTCTTCTGGTCATTGACGGACATTTCCCGGAAGCGCTGGAGCACCACTGTCGGCGTGAGGCTGCCGGACCCTACCCCGGTACCGTCGCCGGAACTCGCGCCTCCACCTGTGCTAGCGGCTCCGAGACCAAGGCCGAGATTCAAGCCATTCGGCCCGAAAAGCGCAGGGCCTGTTCCATCACCACCGCCGATGCTGGCATTGACGTTTATGCCGCTGCCCGAATTGCCGAGGGCGACGCTCATTGGATTAGCCCGTGCGAATTAAACGCGGTCAGGTTCCAAATGTTTCAGGGAAGCTGCCGAGAGAAAATCATGGTTAAAATACCCTAAAATTTACTAGATTCGTGCGTTTCAACTTGGGACAAATACCACCTTTGGATGAGGCGACTGACCTCTCGGGCCAGTCGCAAATGCCCGTTGCAATCGTCCTCACGTCAGTTGCGGCCGTCGTTCGGCCGTGACTTTCGTGCCTCGGAACTGCTGGAAGAGGCCGTCTTGCCATCGGGCTGCTGGCCGAAATAAGTCCCGCCAAGATGTCCTCCGGCACTGGTGTTCTCTACCTGCCGCTCTGTTTTCTTGCGGATTTCGTCTGCATTGGTCTTGCTCATTCTGATCTCCATTGTTTGAAAAATGGATATCTGGACAACCGATGCAGGCCGATAGAGTTCCATAAAAGATGGGTGCGGCAGCTTGGCACAGATGACTGTCGGAACCAAAATGACCGCAAAGACTTTCCTGCCTTGGTTATGACAAAGCCGACGTTATATCCTTCCTGCGATATCCAAAGGAGACGAAAATGAAAAAGATACTCGCGACCACAATCGCCGCAGCCTCGTTGCTCCAGGCTTTTGCCATGAGCGCCAGTGCGGCGGACCTGGTACGGACGGAGCCGCCGGTGGCTCCCGATGTAAGCGGGGGCGTGAAGATCGGCTATCTCGATTGCGATATCGGCGGTGGTGTCGGCTATGTGCTTGGTTCTTCCAAGCAGATCGATTGTGTCTTCCAGCCGACGAGCCGTGGCGAATCGCCTGAACATTACAGCGGTGCTTTGCGCAAGTTCGGCGTGGATCTCGGCTTCACCACGCGTGGTCGTCTGCTTTGGGCCGTCTTCGCGCCGACAGCCGGCTATCACCGCGGCTCGCTGGCCGGCCTCTACCAGGGTGCGACCGCTGAAGCCACGCTTGTCGGCGGCCTCGGCACCAACGTCCTCTTTGGCGGCACTTCCGGTTCGATCCATCTTCAGACGATCAGCGTCACGGGCCAGCTTGGCCTCAATGTTGCCGCGACAGGCACGTCCATGACGCTGTCGCCCGAGGGTTAAGGCAGCAAGAGCCAATAAAACAAAGGCCGGCGGCGCGTCGTCATATCCGATGCGCCGCCGGCTTGTTGTTGTTACCGATTCTAATGCTGCCCTTGGCCACGAACAGAGTTCATAGTCATGTCGCGATATCTAGAAAATTCTGAAAAAGTGGCGACCCCTGCAGGACTCGAACCTGCGACCTGCTGCTTAGAAGGCAGCTGCTCTATCCAGTTGAGCTAAGGGGCCGTCTCGCATGTCGCGATCCCGCGACATGCGGCATATTTGTCTTGAACCGCGTACGGATCAATGCGTCCAGGGCTGGGTGCGGGTATAGCGGAAATTATCCGGATAAGCGACGACCTGACGGATGGGATCCTTCGGAGCAATCACGCGGTATTCGATGCCGCTGCGCTTGGCATAGGCTTCTGCGAGTTCCTGCGTTTCGAAGGTCAGCTTGACCTGCTGGCGCATGTCGCCTGACGAGGTGTAGCCCATGATCGGATCGATCTTGCGCGGCTGCTCCTGATCGAATTCCAGCACCCAGAGATGGGTCTTTGCCTTACCGGACTGCATTGCGGTCTTGGCCGGACGATAGATCTTAGCAGACATGCTGCAGTGCCTCCGATATGCGGGCGGCGCCCGCCTTTCATAAATCAACCCTGATCAGGCTCGCTTGCATATCCCAGTATGGCAGCAAGAAGTGAATTTTGATTATCCGCGAATCCTCGTCTTTTCAAGGGAAAAGCGCCGTTATCACAGCATGGACAGGTGAGCGAAACCGATTGCCGCTCCGTGCGTTTCTAATACGGAGCGCCCAAGGCGCAGCCCTCTTTGCAGCCGGGTGTGGATAAGCGGGCAATCCTGTTACACAATCCGAAATGTTTCGGATTGTTGCATGTTTTGATCGCTTTCTAATTGTTATGGCCGGCATAGGCGACTAGGGTGCCTACCAACCGTTGTGACACGGGTGAGAACTATGAGAACCTCTGCAGAATTCCACGCCATCATGATTGGAGCCAGCATCACTGCGTTTTTTTACGCGGCGATCAGTTATGCCCAATATGTCGGCCTGCTTGCTCAGGGCTGAATCACGGCACGCATAGACAGGCGTGCTTTAGCGACGTGAATGATATTGTCGCATGTTCCCGATGCCAAAATCCGCCTTGTGACGGCAACGCAACAAATTGTGGCGCCAATCTCAAATCACTAGGGATATAGGGAAAAACATGGTCGGAGTGGAGAGATTCGAACTCCCGACCCTCTGGTCCCAAACCAGATGCGCTACCAGACTGCGCTACACTCCGAGCCGTTGTTGGCAGCGGGAATACACGCTTCCCCCTGTCCTAGCAACCCCATAAATCCACCTAGGCCGGCAGATTTCACAGGCTTACTTCGCCTTTTTCGTTGTCGTGGCGCTGACGATACGATCGCCGGGGCGGATATTGAGCTTGCGGGCGATGCCGGCGTTTATCTCGACCACATATCGGACCTCACCCATCGAATCGATGATGTCGCGGGAATAGGGCGTGGCGTCTTCCTTGATATGGGTGATCACGCCCCTGTCGTCCGCAAAGAGCATGTCGAGCGGCAGGACGGTATTTTCCATCCACATGGTGACACGCCGCGATACGCCGAAATCAAAGATCATGCCGACGTTCTCGGCCATCGTCTTGCGGAACATCAGGCCGTAGGCGCGTTGGTCGCCGGTGGCAGCGATCTCTACGGTGAAGTGCAGCATTTTGCCCGCAGCCGTCTGGATGATCAGCGGTTCTCTATCGAAGTGCATGTCCTGCTGTGCAAATGCCGGCAGGGCGACCATGAAAAAAAGCGCCATGGAGGCGCTTCTCATCATCTCAACGGAGAAAAGGCTGCGCATCAGTGAGACCGGCCAACCGGGCTCGGAACGTCAGGATGGATCTCGGCAGCCATCAGGCCCTTCTCGCCGTCGCCGAAGCGCACCAGCACCACCTGGCCGGGGCGCAGTTCGGTGAGGCCGAAGCGGCGGAGCGTTTCCATGTGAACGAATATGTCTTCCGTGCCCTCACCGCGCGTCAGGAAGCCGAAACCCTTGGTGCGGTTGAACCACTTGACCAGGGCGCGCTCGAGGCCACTGGTTGCCGTGACCTGCACATGGGTGCGAACCGGAGGCATCTGCGAGGGATGGATCGCAGTCGATTGATCCATGGAGAGGATCTTGAAGGCCTGGAAGCCACGCTCGCGACGCTGGATAAGCGCGACGATTCGGGTGCCCTCAAGAATGGTCTGGTAGCCGTCGCGTCGGAGGCAGGTTACGTGCAGCAGCACATCCTGCATGCCATTGTCGGGAACGATGAAGCCAAAGCCCTTGGCCACGTCGAACCATTTCACCACGCCGGTGATTTCAACGAGGTCAACCGGTTCCCCCGACAACTCCTCAAGGTCGGTAAAGCCATTCGATGAAATCCTGTCAGCCATGTCGCCAGCCCCTCAATACGCGTCACACTGTTACGGTTAACTGATTCTTGAAATCAAGATTAACATCTTGGTAACGGATAAGCGCAAGTCCTAGTTTTCGGTTATTCCCAACTGTACATTTTATAGCGATGACTTGCCCGAAACTGGCGTCTGTTACTCCAGATGGGCTAGCCTAAATAGAGAGAGGAAACACAATGCGTTATCTCCACACCATGGTTCGCGTCAAAGACCTCGACGCTTCCCTCCATTTTTACACCACACTCTTCGGACTCGAGGAAATCCGCCGCCATGAGAACGAGAAGGGCCGCTTCACGCTCGTTTTCCTGGCCGCTCGCGATGATCTCGACCGTGCCCGCAGCGAAAAAGCTCCCTGCCTGGAGCTCACTTATAACTGGGACACGGAAGATTATACCGGAGGACGCAATTTCGGTCACCTCGCCTATGAGGTGGATGACATCTACGCGATCTGCCAGAAATTGATGGACAATGGTATTACGATTAACCGCCCCCCGCGTGATGGTAACATGGCCTTCGTACGCTCGCCCGACGGCATCTCGATAGAGATCCTGCAGAAGGGCGAAAAACTGGCCCCGGCCGAACCCTGGCTGTCCATGGGCAATACCGGCGCCTGGTAAGCCAAGCTGCAGGCAAGCTTCACGAGGCATTCTCCGGTTCTATCGTAACGGAAGCGCGCTTTCGGGCGCCTTCCGCATTCACCGGAGATTTCTCGGTTGCCCAGAAACAACAAGCGGATTGCCCCTCCGAGCCGGCAGGCTGTCGGTGCTTTGCTGATCGCCAGCTCTATCCTGGCGCTTTCCGGCTGCGTCTCCGACAAGAAGGCGCTTGATTCGGCCGCCGTCGCCACACCGGCTGTGGGGGGACAGCCGGCGCCGAGGCTTGCAGCAGCAATGCCCGCCGCATCGTCCCCCGCGTCGAAACAGCTCTATCGCGATCCGATGCTGACCAATGTCTCCGGTGTCAATCCGCAGGCAGCAGTGCAAGATCCGAATGCGGCAACGGCCGCGCCGCCCGTCGATCCGTCTATGCAACAGCAGCAGCCGGCCAATATCGGCGGTCTCGTCATGCAGTCGACGCGAATCAATGCGCAGGCGATGAGCATCTTTTCCGATCATCAGCCGCTGCCGCAGAACAATTCGACCTCGACGGTCATCCAGCGGCAGGGCGTGAACGCCTACGCACCTGAGAACGCTGGCCCAAGATCGAGCGTGTTCAGCGCGCCGCCCGAGCCACAGCAAGGCGAGATGCTGCCGCAGCAGTCGTCACAGAATACCAGCACGAAGCTTGCGCCTGATCAGACGGCTTCGCTTGCCGGCGGAAGCATTCCGGGATCGACGATGAATGCGCTCTACAGCGCGCCGAAGCAGAACCTGCTCAGCAGCCTTTCCGGGCTGCTGCAGAAGGCATCGCTGCCCGGCATGACGCGTGTGGCGCCGAACGGCCTGCATGTGCAGAACGACAGCGTCCAGGTCGGCTGCTTCAAGCCCGATCTCATGCGGGTCATCAAGACGGTCGAGACTCATTTCGGCAAGCCCGTCGTTATTACATCGGGCTATCGCGATCCGCAGCACAATCGTGAAGTCGGCGGCGCCGAGGAGTCGATGCACAAGAGCTGCGAGGCCGCCGATATCCAGATCGACGGCATCAGCAAATGGGATATCGCCCAATATATCCGCTCGCTCCCGAACCGCGGCGGTGTCGGCACCTATTGCCACACGGATTCGGTCCATCTGGACACCGGCAATGCCCGAGACTGGAACTGGGGCTGCGGCCGCAAGAGCGCGCCGATCGCTTCGGCAAGGGCGATCTGACCTTCCCCCTCTGAAAGAGTGACGTAGGGAAAGCGGCCGGACCCCGATTTCCAGCCGCCACTGCAGCTCTTTGATTCAGCTGCAATAATCTTCATTTTCCACAAGCGGAAACGGCTTGTCATTTTTTTGAAAAATTTCGAATTTGCCGCTTGCGGGATCGGAAGTGCCTGACTATAAGGGCGCCACCACAGCACGCGCCCTTCGTCTATCGGTTAGGACGACAGATTTTCATTCTGTAAAGAGGGGTTCGACTCCCCTAGGGCGTGCCACTTCTTCTTCCAATTCGACATTATACTTACCGCTTGCGGAACGCATTGCGCTTTCCTATTTGAGCTGAAAGCCTGCGCCCTTCGTCTATCGGTTAGGACGACAGATTCTCATTCTGTAAAGAGGGGTTCGACTCCCCTAGGGCGTACCAAAAGCCACCGACCGAAATTTCACGAAGAACTAAATTTGTCCTGTCATATGGTGACCCACCGCTGCAGGCCAACAATTCACGCAGCGACAAGGTCTGGCGAAGACAATCATTCCCGTCCGCTTTCCACTTTTCCACAAGCCCAGAAAAAATCTGCATAATCCGGCGAAAAATTCTCATTTTGCCGCTTGCGGCGCAGAAAGGTGCTGACTATAAGGGCGCCACCACAGAGCACGCGCCCTTCGTCTATCGGTTAGGACGACAGATTTTCATTCTGTAAAGAGGGGTTCGACTCCCCTAGGGCGTGCCACTCTCCTTCATCATTTCCCTGTCTTTTCATAGAGTTCCGTTCGCGGATCCAACTGTGCTTGTCGCGCGAGTTGATGGGGCAAATGCAATGACATCACGCATCATACGCTGCCGTCTGCAGAACGAAGCTCGGCTCGTGAACTCGCTCCGCAATCTTCGGAAAACTCATTCTTTTCAACGATATGATCAGCCCAAAAATGGTTTTCGGTATTTACCGGGGATTAGCGGGCGGCGTCTAAGATCATCAAGGCATTTCTGCTGACACGGCACTCCAACATACTCCTGAGCGACAAGGGATTTTCGGATATGAGCCATACGGAAACGACCTATACCTCGTGGTTTGAGCGCATCAAAAGCGCGCTGATCGGCGCATTGGTCGGCCTTGTTCTGCTTATCGGATGTATCTGGCTGCTGATATGGAACGAAGGACGTGCGATCCAGACCTATCGCGCTCTGTCCGAAGGCGCGTCACAGGTGATTTCGGTCGATGGTGCGGCTATCGATTCGGCCAATGAAGGCAAGTTGGTCCATATCAGTGGCGCGGTGAAATCCGATCAGATCCCGCAGGATAGCCAATTCGGCGTCATCGCCGATCGGGCCGTCGGCCTTTCCCGTAGCGTCGCGATGTATCAGTGGGTGGAAAAGAGCGAGAGCCAGACCAAAAAGACATTGGGTGGCGGCGAAGAAACGACGACGACCTATTCCTACACCAAGGAATGGCGCTCGGACATCGTCGATTCGAGCCGCTTCAAGCAATCTGATGATCATCAAAATCCAACCAGCATGCCTGACGGCGCCACCTTCACGGCAAAAACGGCGCATGTCGGCGCCTTCTCGGTACCAGGCAAGGATGTGGCGGGGATCGGCGACTATTCGCGACTCGCGCTCACCGACAGCGACGTGCAGCGCATAGCGGTGCAGGTTGGCGCCAGCCGGCCGGCAAAGCGCAATTCCGAGGGTGCCTATATCGGTCTGAACGAAAACCTGCCCGACGTCGGCGATCTCAGGATCACCTACCAGAGAATCGACGTGGAAACGGCAAGCATCGTCGGCAAGCAGAGTCACAGCGCGCTCGTTCCCTACGAGACGACCAACCACCGCGATATTTTCCTTACCGCTGATGGCCATGTGGATGCCGGCCAGATGTTCAAAACGGCAGAGAGCGAAAACAGCATTATCACCTGGCTTGTGCGCGCCTGCGGCCTCATCGGCTTGTTCGTCAGTTTCAAGCTGATGTTTGCGCTCCTGCCCATCCTCGCCGACCTGATTCCGTTTCTCGGCTCGGTCATCGGCTTCGGCACGAGCATCGTGGCCTGCGTGTTGACACTGCTCGTCGGCCCTGTTGTCATCGCCATAGGCTGGTTCGCCTACAGGCCGCTGTTGTCCGTCGGAATCATTGCGGGCGGCATATTGCTTGCCGTGATCGTCACTCGCCTTCGCAGAAAAGCACCGCTTTCTCAGCCGCAGCCGGCCTGATCTCTTTCCAAGCCTAGCCCTTCAGCCAGTCACTTGGCCGGTGCGCCGTCGCTGATACGCAGCTGGATTCTGCGCGAGCCCTGATAGTGTTCGGCACCGAGCGAGCCTGCGACATGCAGGTTGGCGCCGCGAGAGTTGAGAAGCAGGTTGCCGAGCGGGGTCTCGGCAGCCCTGAAGGCTATGCCGTCGAGGCGCGCACCGTCCATGGCTTCCAGCGTCACCTTCACATGCCGCTCGCCGACCAGGCGGGAATCACGCACACGATGCGCCGGTATGGCAAAGACTGGCTGGGAATGTCCCGAGCCATAAGGCCCCGCCGTTTCCAGACGGTCGATAAGCTCGATCGTTGCGCCGCTTGCAGCGATAGCACCATCGATCTTCAGCGTTTCATTGGCAACAAGAGCCGATACCGTCTTCTGTGCTTTCTCGATGAAGAAGGCTCTCAGCAGGCCAAGCTTGCCGCGCTCGACGGTCAAGCCGGCAGCCATGGCGTGACCACCGCCTTTCACAAGCAGTCCCTCGTCGACCGCTGCACGCACCATCCTGCCCATGTCGAAGCCGTTGATCGAACGCCCCGAACCGGTGCCCCTGCCTGAGGGATCGAAGGCGATGGCGAAGGCGGGTCGCTTGAACCTCTCCTTCAGGCGCGCGGCAATGAGGCCGACAATACCGGGGTGCCATTTCTCATGCGCGGTGACGATAACGGAAGCCCCCTCGCCGTCTCCATACTCGGCCAGCGCTTCGGCCTCGGCCTCCTGCAGCATGATCGCTTCCATGGCTTGCCGCTCGCGGTTGAGCTCGTCCAGCCGCTGAGCGATGGCTTCGGCTTCTACGGCATCGTCCAGCGTCAGCAGGCGGCTTCCCAGCGCAGCATCACCGATTCGCCCGCCGGCATTGATGCGCGGGCCGATCAGGAAGCCGAAATGATAGGGCGTAACAGGACCTGCCAGGCCCGCCTTGCGGAATAGTGCCGCAAGACCGGCATTGCTCTGGTGGCGCGCCGCGACCAACCCCTTGACCACATAGGCGCGGTTGAGGCCCTTGAGGGGCACGACATCGCAGACGGTCGCGAGCGCCACTATATCCAGCCACTGCAGGAGATCGATCGCGAGAATGCGCTTGTCTCCAGCCTCGCGCAGCAGGCGCAGCGTTGCAACCAGCACCATGAAGACGACACCGGCCGCACAAAGATGCCCTAGCCCGGAAAGATCGTCTTCGCGGTTTGGGTTGACGAGGGAGTGGCAAGGCGGCAGCTCGTGTGTCACCTGGTGGTGATCGATGACGACGACATCGATGTTGCGGTCCGCGGCAGCCGCCAGCGCCTCATGACTGGTGGAGCCGCAATCGACCGTGACGATGAGGCTAGCGCCGTTGTCGATCAACTGATTGATGGCCGTCGGGTTAGGCCCGTAACCTTCGAAGATGCGATCGGGAATATAGATATGCGCCTTGACGCCGAAATGGGTCAGGAAGCGATACATGAGCGCGGAGGAGGCTGCACCATCGACATCGTAGTCACCGAAGATCGCGACGGGCTCGCCGTCACGGATCGCAGCGGCAAGGCGCTTGGCGGCCTTCTCGCAGTCCGTCAGCTTGTAGGGGTCTGGCATGAGGCTGCGGATGGTGGGATCGAGGAATTCGACTGCCTCATCCACCGTCACGCCGCGGCCGGCAAGCACACGTGCGATCAGATCCGGCAGGCCGTGCATCTGCGACATGGCGAGCGCGCGGTTCTGCCCCGCCTGATCGAGGCGTGAAACCCAGCGATTGTCGAGAACCGATTTTTCGACGCCCAGGAAGGCACGCGGTACCGGATCGACCTGATCTGCCATGCCAAACTCCGCTTTCATCATCTGCCCTTTTTACAGATGCAGGGCAGATAGCAAAGCGGTGATTTCAAGCCTGTGGATTACCAGAAAATTGCCCAGATAACCAAGCCGATAACAAGCAGCTGGACGAAGAGGATCGAAAGCAGGATCAGGAGCGTGGCCCAATTCCGCCCTCGCGGCGCCTCGCGCTCGAAGGCAGCTCCAGGCGCCGTAGGGTCAGATTTCTGCAAGCCCGCCTGAGGGTTTTCGATCTCCGTCCGAACATGATCATGCGTATGCTCGATATTCCTCAACCCGCGACTCCAACGGCTCCCAGGTTGATTATATCTATATCTACATATCTGTTAATATAAATTCGGCGAAATGCTTTGATTAATAACAGAAAACCCGTCCGAGCGACCTCGGACGGGTTGAACCGTTCCAAATTGGAACAAAGCGTCAGGATTCTTCCTTGGGACGCTCGATGCGGATGACCTGTGGTTCTCCGACGAGGTAGCCTTCTTCCTTGATTGCAGCGACCGCCTTGCGCACCGAATCCTCCATGGTCGCATGGGTGACGAGGATGATCGTCTGGTGGTGCGAGGGCGCCAGATGCTGCTTGGAACGCTGGACGATCGATTCCAGCGAAATTTGGTTTTCCGCCATGCGCGTGGCGACGCTGGCAAAAACGCCGGTGCGGTCGAGAACGGTCAGGCGGATGAAATAGCCGCCCTCATGGCTCTGGATCTGCGCCTTGCGGTAAGTCTCAAGCGACTTGGCAGGATGGCCGAGAACGGGAACGCGCTGGGCGCCCGGCTGGCTCTTGGCGATGTCGGCGATATCGCCGAGCACCGAAGAGGCCGTGGCGTTGCCGCCGGCGCCGGGGCCGACCATCAGCAATTCGCCGAGGATATCGGATTCGATTGCGACCGCATTGGTAACGCCATCGACCTGGGCGATGACGGAATCGACCGGCACCATGGTCGGATGCACGCGCTGTTCGATGCCGGTATCCGTGCGTTGGGCGACGCCGAGCAGCTTGATGCGGTAGCCAAGGTCGGCGGCGGCGTGGATATCGTCGATCGAGATATTGGTGATGCCTTCGAGATAGATATCGTCGGCGGCGATCCTGTTGCCAAAGGCAAGCGTCGTCAGGATCGAAAGCTTGTGGGCGGTGTCATTGCCTTCGATGTCGAAAGCCGGATCGGCTTCGGCATAACCGAGGCGCTGAGCTTCCTTCAGGCAATCGGCAAAGGACAGGCCTTCCTTCTCCATCTTGGTGAGGATGTAGTTGCAGGTGCCGTTCATGATGCCGTAGACGCGCGAGATCGTGTTGCCCGTCAGCGATTCACGCAGCGCCTTGATAACAGGGATGCCGCCGGCAACGGCCGCTTCGAAGTTCAGGAGCGAGCCCTTTTCTTCGGCGATCGTCGCAAGCTCGACGCCGTGATAGGCAAGCAGCGCCTTGTTGGCGGTCACCACATGGAGACCGCGGGAAAGAGCGGCGCGAACAGCTACGTTTGCAGCCCCTTCAGCGCCGCCGATCAGCTCGACGAACACGTCGATATCGGCCTTTTCGGCCAGTTCTTCCGGACGCTCGTACCAGGTGATGCCAGTCAGATCGATGCCACGGTCCTTCGAACGATCACGCGCCGAAACTGCCGTAATCGTAATCGGGCGTCCGCAGGTGACTGCAAGTTCATTGCTTTTCTGCCTGATGATGCGAACAAGCGAGGCGCCAACGGTGCCCAAGCCCGCAATGCCGATTTTGAGGGCATCTGCCATGGATCGATCCTGAAATGTCTAGTGAGAGACAGCCGCAAATCTGCGGCTGTCTTCGAGGTTGGAATTAACGGTGGGCGTTGAGCGAGATAACGTTGTGCATCGTCTCGTCCGCCGTCGACATGAACTTCTTGATGTTGCGCGCAGCCTGGCGGATGCGGTGTTCGTTCTCGACAAGCGCCAGACGAACGTAATCGTCACCCTGTTCGCCGAAACCGATACCCGGGGCAACGGCGACGTCGGCCTTCTCGACCAGAAGCTTCGAGAATTCCAGCGAGCCGAGATGACGGAACTTTTCCGGGATCTTCGCCCAGGCGAACATGGTGGCAGCGGGCGGCGGCACTTCGAAGCCGGCCTTGCCGAAGCTCTCGACCATGACATCGCGGCGGCGCTTGTAGACGTTGCGGACTTCCGCAATGTCGGAACCGTCGCCATTCAGGGCATGGGTTGCGGCAACCTGGATCGGCGTGAAGGCACCGTAATCGAGGTAGGACTTCACACGCGTCAGTGCTGCGATCAGCCGCTCGTTGCCGACCGCAAAGCCCATGCGCCAGCCGGGCATGGAAAAGGTCTTGGACATGGAGGTGAATTCAACCGTCACATCCATTGCGCCCGGCACCTGCAGAACCGACGGTGGCGGCTCGCCATCGAAATAGATTTCCGAATAGGCAAGGTCCGACAGCACGATGATGTCATGCTTCTTGGCGAAGGCGATGACGTCCTTGTAGAAGTCGAGGGTCGCCACGAAGGCCGTCGGGTTCGACGGGTAATTCAGGATCAGCGCCAGCGGCTTCGGGATCGAGTGGCGAACGGCGCGTTCCAGCGGCGGGAAGAAGCTCTCGTCCGGCTCGACCGACATGGAGCGGATCACACCGCCAGCCATCAGGAAGCCGAAGGCATGGATCGGATAGGTCGGGTTCGGGCAGAGGATGACGTCGCCCGGTGCGGTGATGGCCTGCGCCATGTTGGCGAAGCCTTCCTTGGAGCCAAGGGTAGCGACCACCTGCGTATCCGGATTGAGCTTCACGCCGAATCGGCGCGCATAATAGGCAGCCTGCGCGCGCCGCAGACCGGGAATGCCCTTGGAGGACGAATAACGATGGGTGCGCGGGTCCTGAACGACCTCGCAGAGCTTGTCGACGATCGCCTGAGGGGTCGGAAGATCAGGGTTTCCCATGCCGAGATCGATGATATCGGCCCCGCCCGCTCGCGCGCTCGCTTTCAAACGGTTGACCTGTTCGAAAACGTAAGGCGGCAAACGCCGGACTTTGTGAAACTCTTCCATCTCTTTCCCCATGGAAATGCGGCCAACCTGACCGCTGTCGAAGCTCGTTCCGTCTCCCGGCATCTGCGATACGAGCTTCAGACTCGCAGCGCCGTATTCCTCTTCAACTTAACTGCGCGGCAAATCTTTGACGGAGAAGCCGCGCACGAAGCGCATTATCGGGAAAATTGCGTCTTCCGATCCATCCGGAAGGCTTTGCGTCCAAATCGCCTTAAAGGCAAGGCTTATTTGGTGATTTCGGAGAGCGTCGCGGCCCCGTGGTCGGCGGCAAGCGCGCGCATCTCGGCGACGCGACGCTGGTACTCCGCTTCCGAGATTGCGCCCGACTGCCGCTTGGCGGTCAGGGCCGTCAGCTGGTGCTGAAGCTCGGCCGCCTGTTCGTCGCTCATCTGCACATTGGCGGCCGTCAGCGGCGCACCGAACGACGGGTAGCCGTCCGGGCTTTTGGTAAGGCCGCCTTCAACGGGTTCGCCCTTGGAGGCCGGCATCACGACTGCCGTCGGCGCTGCCATGCGCTGGGCAAAAGCCTTCTTCTCCTCAGCGGTCTTGTTGCATCCGGCAAGCGCAATGGCCATGGCCGCGGCCGCCGCGCAGATTGCTGCGGTGCGGGTGAAGGTCGCGATATGCCCAATGCCTGTCGTCGTCATGCCTGATGATCCAATCCTGCCTGCTTCGACTGTTAAATTCGTCGCAGCGACAAAGCAATAGCATGAGAGCGGGCGCGCGGAACTTGTTTTCTTCATCGCCGCAGATGTACAACGAATGAACAGTGGATGCTGCCGCCGGAGGAAGTGCGTGACCGACAGCAAGCGGGAGAATGGTGCAAAGGTGGATTTCGACGCCAAGGATCTCGATCCCTATCTCCTGAAGGATCCCGAGGCCATGGCGATGAACTTCGCCCGTGCGCTCGAAAACCTCGGCAGGGCAGCTTCGGCGTGGCTCGGCCCGCGTGAGCGCGGCGAAATCTCCGACACGGTCGTCGAACCCGTCACCGATATGGTGAAGACGCTCTCCAAGGTGACGGACTACTGGATTTCCGATCCGCGCCGAACCTTCGAGGCGCAGACGCAGCTGATGAGCTCGTTCTTCGGCATATGGATGAACTCCGTGCAGAGGATGCAGGGCAGCCCGCTGGGAGCGGAACCGATCGCACGGGTGGATAAGCGTTTCGCCGACGAAGACTGGCAGAAGAATCCCTTCTTCGAATTTTTAAAGCAGGTCTATTTCGTGACCGCCAACTGGGCCGAAAAGCTGGTTGCCGAGACCGAAGGGCTGGACGAGCACACCAAGCACAAGGCCGGCTTCTATGTGAAGCAGATTACGGCAGCGCTCTCGCCCACCAATTTTGTGGTCACCAATCCGCAGGTCTACCGTGAGACGATCGCAACGAGCGGCGAAAACCTCGTGCGCGGCATGAGGATGCTGACCGAGGATATCATTGCCGGTCGCGGCGAACTCCGCATGCGCCAGACCGACATGACCAAATTCGCCGTCGGCCGCGACATGGCGCTGACACCGGGCAAGGTGATCGCGCAGAACGAAATCTGCCAAATCATCCAATACGAGCCATCGACGGAAACCGTGCTCAAGCGGCCACTGCTGATTTGCCCGCCGTGGATCAACAAATTCTACATCCTCGATCTCAACCCGCAGAAATCCTTCATCAAGTGGTGCGTGGACCAGGGACATACGGTCTTCGTCATCTCCTGGGTCAACCCGGATAGCCGCCATGCGCTGAAGGACTGGACGGCTTACGCAAGGGAAGGCGTCGATTTCGCACTGGAAACGGTCGAGAAGGCAACCGGTGAGAAGGAAGTCAACGCCATCGGCTATTGCGTCGGCGGCACGCTGCTTGCCGCAACCCTTGCCCTGCACGCCAAGGAAAAGAACAAGCGCATCAAGAGTGCAACGCTCTTCACCACCCAGGTCGATTTTACCCATGCCGGCGACCTGAAGGTCTTTGTCGACGAGGAGCAGCTTCAGGCGCTGGAAGCGCATATGCAGGCGCTCGGCTATCTCGACGGCTCGCGCATGTCGACAGCCTTCAACATGCTCAGGGCGAGCGAGCTCATCTGGCCCTATTTCGTCAACAACTACCTGAAGGGCCAGGAGCCCCTGCCCTTCGACCTGCTGTTCTGGAATGCCGATTCGACCCGCATGGCTGCGGCCAATCATGCCTTCTACCTGCGCAACTGCTATCTCAGGAATGCGCTGACCAAGGATGAGATGGTCCTCGACGGCAAGACCTTGTCGCTGAAGGACATCAAGATACCCATCTACAATCTCGCGACCCGCGAGGATCACATCGCGCCGGCAAATTCCGTCTTCGTCGGCAGCCAGTTCTTTGGCGGCAAGGTGCAGTTCGTTGTTGCAGGCTCCGGTCATATTGCCGGCGTCGTCAATCCGCCGGACAAGCATAAGTATCAGTTCTGGACCGGCGGCCCGGCCAAGGGCGACTATGATGCATGGCTTGCCAAGGCAAAGGAGACGAGGGGTTCCTGGTGGCCGCACTGGCACGCGTGGATCGAATCGCAAACCGGCGAGCGCGTGGCTGCCCGCAAGGTGGGTGGAGCAGCACTCAATGCGATCGAGGAAGCTCCGGGCAGCTATGTGATGGCGCGCAGCTGAAAGCACAAAAATTTCCCGCCGCCTGGTCGCCCTCACCGAGCAGTGACATACCGATCGCGGCAAACCTTTGAAAAATAGCTTTTTCTAAGATATTACGTCTCTTTTCGCGACAATCGAAACGGAACCCTGCACCTGTAAACTAATTGGAAACCATAGTTCGTCATCCTTAAGAAACGGTCGCTTGTCGCGAATGGGCCAAAATTCGGCCTTTTTGGGCAGTTAGCGGCTCCGGCAAAGATCCGTAAGTCAGTGCTGCCGGCCTGCGTAGCGCGTTTTGGAAGACGAGTAGAGTATGGCGTTTGCGGTAGGGACGTTCAATAACGTCGCCCCTTTTGGCGGATCCGCTGTTCATTCAGGCAGATCTCGCGGTTTACTCACCGGCATCGCAATAGCCGGACTTTTGACCTCCACGTGGCTTATCGGCACGATTGCCACAATGCAATCCGTATCGATGCCCTTCTCCTCACCGAAGGAGATCGCTCCGGTCACAGCAGCACCAAGGCCAACGCCTGTTGCCGTCACGCATGAGCGGCTTATCCATGTCAATAAGGCTTCGCGGCTTGCAGCATTCAATGCCAAGCCGGTCATGCCGTTAACGGCTCAGATTATCCAGTCTCACGCCGAGAAGACCTCGGCGGCATCGAGCGCAAAGCTCGCGCTCGCCAAGACCAATCGCCTCCCCGTTGCCGTCGCGGAACTTCAGCCGGTGGCCGTCTCCGACAATCCGCGCTTCAACAAGGAAGACACTGTCAAGGCGGTGGCAGCCGTCGTCCAAACCGCTGCCGCCACTCCTGCCGAGGATGGCGCCGACCGGATCATCATCCCGTCGAAGGATGCAGTCGCTGCGGCCGAAATGCCGGCTATGCTCGCTCTAGCCGACGCCGGCCCACGCGTCATGCCCGCTCCCGTCGAACTGCTGCCGGCGATCCCCGCTGCTCTCGCCGCCAACAAGCCGGCCGAGATGGAGGTTGCCGAGGCAGACGATGGTGCGCGGCCTTTCGATCTGGTTCTCACCCCCGATGAGGATTCCGTACCGCTCCCGATGGCGCGGCCCGATGGCCTCGTCGGCAAGCCGGCGCCTGTCTCCAAGGGTTCGCAGCGGACTGCCGAGCCTGTGCTTGCCTATGCCAAGCCGAACTCGCCGATCGAAGATGACGAAGACGATGCGGTGCCGCGCTATGACAAGCCGGTCTTTACGCCGCGCTTGCGCGCTGGTGTGGCGATCTACGACATTGAAAACGCTACCGTCTACCTGCCGAACGGCGAGCGGCTGGAGGCCCATTCCGGTCTCGGCAAGATGCGCGACAACCCGCGTTATATTGATCAGAAAATGCGCGGACCGACGCCGCCGCACACCTATAACCTAACGATGCGCGAAGCCCTGTTCCATGGCGTGGCGGCCATTCGCCTGACGCCGGTGCAGGGTTCGGACGCGATCTTCAACCGTGTCGGTCTGCTGGCACACACCTATATGCTCGGCAGGAACGGCGACTCCAACGGCTGCGTTTCCTTTAGGGATTACAAGCGCTTCCTGGCTGCCTACAAGCGTGGAGACATCCGGCAGCTCGTCGTGGTGCCGCGGATGAACAACAAGCCGGCTTCGACACTCGCCTCGCTCTTCTCCTCACGCACCTAGAGCCTTTCCTGGTCAGATTGCAGCATTCTGTTGGCTCAAACGGAGTCGGATGGTCGACCGGCCGGCGCGCGTCGTAGCCCAGATCTACGGCCAAGCCGGCCGATCGATCAGGCGACCCGTTTCAGCCAACCCCGGTGGTTTGCTTGCAAACCAGCTAGGGCCGGGCATCTTTCCGCCAGGATCAAAGGCGATCGGCTCGGACGTACCTAGGGGTATGCCCTTCGCCCATCGCCTTTGCCCTGACGAAAACCTGCTCCGGCAGAATGCTGCGATCTGACCGAGAAAGGCTCTAAAGATTGGCCGCGAGGAAATCGGCGAGCGACCGGCTCTCCGCCGTGAGGCGCATCTTTCCCCTGACGAGTGCGAGTTCGGATGCCGGCTGCGGATCGAACCCGTCTGCTGCTCCAAGCCGGCGATGTTCAGGCAGGACGGCATCCGACGGCAGCAGGCTGATGCCGAGGCCTGAGGCGACCGCCGCCTGAACGCCCATCAAACCCTGGCTCGTATAGGCGATGCGCCAGCGCCATCCGCTGCGCTCGATGAAGCGGATCGCCCGTTCACGGTAGATGCAGCCGACAGGAAAAACAGCAAGCGGGACCGGCTCATTCCTCACCGACCGGCGCGTGCTCTCGACCCAGATCAGTTCCTCCTTCCAACTCGCCAGACAGGCACCATCACCGGGTTCCCGCTTGATCAGTGCCAGATCGATTTCACCCGTATCGAGAAGGCGGCGAAGCTCGACGCTCCAGCCGCTGACGGTGTCGAGCCTAATATGCGGTGAGGCAGCGGAAAAACCGGAGAGAAGATCGATGAGCCTGCGACCGGCAAAATCCTCGGGAACGCCGAGCCTGACGGTCTTGGGCGCAGCGGGCTTGCGCATGACGTCCATTGCCTCTTCTGCCGTCGCCAACAGACGTCGGGCATAACTCAAGAGAATTTCGCCCTCCTCCGTCGTCTGGATACCACCCGTCGATTTGTCGCGCAGAAGCAGGGTGTGGCCGATATTGGCCTCGAGCTTCTTGATCTGCTGGCTGACGGTGGACTGGGTCAGGTGAACACGCTCAGCCGCCCGCGTGAAGCCGCCGGCATCAACGACCGCTGCGAAGGTCCGGAGAAGATCGAGGTCAAAGGCGAAGCTCATTCGGTTTTCCACTGTCCGTAATTATCACATTTAATTTCTCAATGACGCTGTTCTTTGTCAACATGAAGCAAATCATGGAGATGAGAGATGACCCTTCCCGGAATCCGACCAACCTGGCTGACCTTCGAGTGCTACGGCACGCTGATTCAATGGGATGAAGGCCTGCTTGCTGCCATGGGCGCGATCCTGTCAGCCAAAGGCCGCGATATCGACCAGGCCGCCTTCATTGCCGTCTATGACCGCTACGAGCATGAACTGGAACAGCAAAAGCCGCACCGATCCTTCAGCCAAGTCACGGCTCTCGCATTGGAACTTGCCATGAAGGAGTTCGGCCTGCCATTCCACACCGCTGATGCCCATCTGCTGACATCCTCTATCGGCCGGATGCCGCCGTTCCCGGAAGTGGTAGAAACGCTCGGCAGGCTGAAAGCTGCCGGTTTCCGGCTTGCCATTATTTCCAATACGGACGACGCGATCATTGCCGGCAATGTCGCGCAGCTCGGCGGTTTCGTCGACCGGGTGATCACCGCGGAGCAGGCGGAAGCCTATAAGCCCTCGCCGCAAATCTTCCGGCACGCCTGGAAAACGCTCGGCATCGGCATGGATGATCTCGTACATATCTGCGCCAGCCCGCATCTTGACCTTGCCGCCGCGCGAGAACTCGGTTTTCGTGCGATCTGGGTTGATCGTGGCACGGGACGGAAACCGCTCAGCGACTACCGCCCCAACGAGATCGTGCCCACGCTCGACAAGGTACCCGGTCTTTTTGCCGCACACGGCTGGATGTAATTGACGCGATAGGAGACAAGACATGGCCCATGAACTGAACCTGGCGAAGGGACAGCCGGCGATATTGCGCAATCTGCCGCTCGATACCGACGAGATCTGGCAGGCGCGTGTCGATCTCGCAGCGTGCCTTCGAATGGCGGCGCGGCTCGGGCTTGAGGAAGGCATCTGCAACCATTTCTCGGCAGTCGTGCCCGGCCATCCCGATCTCTTTCTCGTCAACAGGCTCGGCTGGGCCTTTCAGGAGGCAACGGCTTCATCGCTGCTGATCTGCGATTTTGAAGGCAACGTCATTGCCGGCGACGGCGTGCCAGAGGCAACAGCCTTCTTCATCCATGCCCGCCTGCACAAGATGTCGCCGCGCGTCGGTGCGGCCTTCCACACGCATATGCCGAATGCGACAGCGCTCAGCATGGTCGAGGGCGATCCCTTCATCTGGGCTGGACAGACGTCACTGAAGTTCTATGGCCGCGTCGCCGTCGACGAGAACTATAGTGGACTGGCGCTCGATGAACGTGAGGGCGACAGGATCGCAGCCGTGCTCGGCGACAAGGACATCCTGTTCATGAAGAACCATGGCGTCATGGTCTGCGCGCCAAACATCGCCGAAGCCTGGGACGATCTCTATTATCTGGAGCGCGCCGCAGAGGTTCAACTCAAGGCGATGAGCACCGGACGCCGGCTGGTGCCGGTATCAGAAGAGATTGCTGAACAGGCGGCAAAGCAGATGCGTGAAGGCGATCCGGAAAGTGCCCGCCTGCATCTCGAAAGCGTCAGGCGCGTTCTCGACCGGCAGGCGCCCGAATATCGGACCTAGGCCTCGCCTATTTCAGCCATACGCCGATGCGCTCTACCGCTTCGGCGATCTCGGCTTCTGAACCGGCATAGGACATGCGGAGCGTACGCGGTCCTTCCACCGGATCGAAATCGAGGCCGGGCGTGGCGGCGACGTTGATTTCCGCCAACATGCGGCGCGCGAAATCCATGCTGTCATTGGTGAAGCGCGATACGTCGACATAGGCGTAGAAGGCGCCATCCATGGGCGACGCCGGTGCAAGGCCGATCTTCGGCAGCCGGTCGAGCAGCAGTTCGCGATTGGCGGCATAACTTGCCTTGACGCGATCCAGTTCCTCGCTGGCGCCGAGCGCTGCTGTGGCTGCGATCTGCGAAAGCTCCGGCGGCGAAATATAGAGGCTCTGGGCGACGCGCTCGATCGGGCGCACCAGCCGCTCAGGCAGCACCATCCAACCGATGCGCCAGCCGGTCATGCAATAGTATTTAGAGAAGGAGTTGATGACGATCGCCTCGTCCGTCAGCTCCAGCGCGCTCGTCTCTTCGCCTGCGAAGGTGAGGCCGTGATAAATCTCGTCGGAGATGAAGGCGATGTCATTGGCATCGCAATAGGCGGCAAGCGCCTTCAGGCCTTCGCGGCCGGTCACCGTGCCGGTCGGATTTGCAGGGCTTGCAAGCAGCACGCCCTTCAGCTTCACGCCCTTTTCCTTCTGGATCGCTTCGAGGCTTTCGGGCGTCAGCGTGAAATGCGTTTCTGATGTGACGGGCACTTCGACCACATTGAGGCCGAGGGCACCGAGGATGTTGCGATAGGCAGGATAGCCCGGCCGGGCAATGGCAACCGCATCGCCGGCATCAAAAAGCGACAGGAAGGCGAGATTGAAGGCCGCCGACGAGCCGGTTGTGATGGCAATGCGGACGGGATCGATCTCAAGGCCGTGGCGATCGCGATAGTGCCAGGCGAGCGCATGTTTCAGCAGCGCTGTGCCGAGCGCATCCGTATAGCCGATCCGCCCCTCGGCAAGCGCTGTGCGGGCGGCCTCAAGGGCTGCCTGGGGAGCTGGATGCGAGGGCTGGCCGACAGCCATGGAAATGACGGGGTGACCGCCTGCCCGTCTCTTCGTCGCTTCGGCCAGAACATCCATGGCGTGGAATGGTTCGACTTCGCTGCGTTTCGATATGGAAAACACGATCACTTCCTGCCTGGCTTCAGATAAAGGCCAGACAATTGCCGCAATAATCGGCTCATCACAATCCCGCGAGGGCTTGGATCGGAGGAAAATTCCTGTTTGATGGCGGCCCGACGCGCCGTAATTTGATGCGGACGCATCCAAGCCCATTAACCCGGCGATGGTATTTTTCGTTCGAAAACCCATCAGTCGACGACGAGGATACCATGGCCTTCTTCTCCAAAACGCTCACCGCGCTGGTGCTTGCAGCCTCCATCGCCCTTCCGGCTCAGGCATTTGCATTCGACGACCAGCAGAAGAAGGAACTGGGTGAATTCATCAAGCAGTATCTGATCGAAAATCCGGAGATCATGCTCGAGGTGCAGGATGCGCTGCAGAAAAAGCAGCAGATGGCCCAGCAGGTGAAGGCGACCATGGCCATCGAGAACAATACCGACGGCATCTTCGATTCCAAGAATGACGTGACACTCGGCAACCCGAAGGGCGATGTCACCGTCGTCGAGTTCTTCGACTATAACTGCACCTATTGCCGTCACGCCCTGCCCGACATGCAGGCGCTCCTGAAGAAGGACAAGAATGTCCGCTTCGTGCTGAAGGAGTTCCCGATTCTCGGACCGGATTCGGTCGCGGCACATCGCGTGGCAGATGCCTTCCGCCGGCTTGCGCCTGAAAAGTACAGCGATTTCCACGTCGCGCTACTCGGCAGCGACGGCCGCGCCTCCGAGGATACCGCAATCCAGGTCGCCTCCTCTCTCGGCGTCAGCGAAGACAAGATTCGCGCGGAGATGAAAAAGAGCCCGAACGATGACATCGTGCAGGCGACCTATCAGCTCGCCGCCAATCTCGGCATCAGCGGTACACCGTCCTATGTGATCGGCAACGAAATGGTGCCCGGCGCCGTCGGCATCGACGATCTTGAAGCCAAGGTGAAGAACATGCGGGCCTGCGGCAAGACGAGCTGCTGAACCCGCGCTCATCAAATCGCCTAAATCGAAGCGTTTCAGCCATGTGGACAAACATGGCGCGACGTCCCTTGCCGATTCTGTAAGGGCTTTCAATAAGCCCGCGTGGAGTCTATAGGTGGCGCTCGCGCATTCCCGTGCCTTTGCTGCCGATAGGCTGGCACAGGACGCGATGAATACAGTGAACCGCGTAGCGGTCGCTTGATCCCGAGAGGATCAAGAGCCGGTGCGCCAAACGGAACATTCGATGACGCAAACGATTTTTGTCCTGAACGGGCCCAACCTGAATATGCTGGGCAAGCGAGAACCTGGCATCTATGGCGGCAAGACGCTCAAGGACATAGAGGCGGACTGCAAGGCTGCGGGCCGCGAACTCGGCTTCGACATCGATTTCCGCCAAAGCAATCACGAAGGCACGCTGGTGGACTGGTTCCACGAAGCGGATGAAAAGGCCATCGGCGTTGCCATCAATGCAGGCGCCTATACGCATACGTCGGTCGCGCTGCATGATGCGATCCGTGCCATTTCCATTCCCGTCATCGAGCTCCACATATCCAACGTGCACGCGCGGGAAGAATTCCGCCACAAGTCGATGATCGCACCCGCATGCAAGGGCGTGATCTGCGGCTTCGGGCCTCATAGCTACATCCTGGCGCTGCACGCGCTGAAGAACATCACGGCATAAGAAGAAGACAGGGCAACACTCATGGCTGAAAAGAAATCCGGTATCGATCAGGCACTGATCCGCGATCTCGCCAACATCCTCAAGGACACGGATCTGACCGAGATCGAAGTCGAACAGGAAGATCTGCGTATCCGCGTTTCGCGCGCAGGCACGCCCCAGTACATCCAGGCACCGATCGCAGGCCCTGCTTATGCGGCGCCTGCAGCGATCGCAGCAGTCCCGGCCGCCGCCGCTCCGGTAGCAGCCGGCCGTAACCCGGCCAATACGGTGAACGCACCAATGGTCGGCACGGTCTATATGGCTCCGGCACCGGGCGCGCGCGCGTTCATCGAAGTTGGCGCCACCGTCAAGGAAGGCCAGACGCTCCTCATCATCGAAGCGATGAAGACGATGAACCAGATCCCCTCACCGAAATCCGGCAAGGTCACGGAAATCCTTGTCGAAGACGGTTCGCCCGTCGAATACGGCCAGCTGCTCGTCGTCGTCGAATAAGGCTTTGCCAATGATTTCGAAGATCCTCATAGCCAATCGTGGCGAGATCGCCCTTCGCGTGCTGCGCGCCTGCAAGGAGCTCGGCATTGCAAGTGTTGCCGTGCATTCGACGGCCGATGCCGACGCCATGCATGTGCGCCTTGCCGATGAGAGTGTGTGCATCGGCCCGCCGCCGTCGCGCGAAAGCTATCTCAATATTCATCAGATCGTCGCAGCCTGCGAAATCACCGGCGCTGACGCCGTGCATCCGGGTTATGGCTTCCTGTCGGAAAATGCCAAGTTCGCCGATATTCTCGAAGCGCACGGCATTACCTTTATCGGCCCGACGGCGGAACATATCCGCATCATGGGCGACAAGATCACCGCCAAGACCACGGCCCAGGAACTCGGCATCCCGGTCGTTCCCGGCTCCGATGGCGAAGTGAAGACCGAAGAGGATGCACTGAAGACGGCAGCCGAAATCGGCTATCCGGTACTGATCAAGGCAACGGCCGGCGGCGGCGGACGCGGCATGAAGGTTGCCAAGACCGAGGCCGACCTGATCGAGGCATGGTCGACGGCCCGCACCGAAGCGGCCGCTGCCTTCGGCAATGACGCCGTCTACATGGAAAAGTATCTCGAAAAGCCGCGCCACATCGAAATCCAGGTGTTCGGCGACGGCGAAGGCAATGCGGTCCATCTCGGCGAACGCGACTGCTCGCTGCAGCGCCGTCACCAGAAGGTCTGGGAAGAAGCCAACTCGCCTGCCCTCAATGTCGAGCAGCGCATGAAGATTGGCCAGATCTGCGCAGACGCCATGATGAAGCTGAAATATCGCGGCGCCGGCACGATCGAATTCCTCTACGAAAACGGCGAGTTCTATTTCATCGAAATGAACACCCGTCTGCAGGTGGAACATCCGGTCACCGAGGCCATCACCGGCATCGACCTCGTGCATGAACAGATCCGCGTTGCCTCCGGCGGCGGGCTCTCGGTCACGCAGGATGAAGTACACTTCCACGGCCACGCCATCGAATGCCGCATCAATGCCGAGGACGCACGCACCTTCGTGCCCTCGCCCGGCACGATTACGCATTTCCATGCACCGGGTGGACTTGGTGTGCGCATCGATTCCGGCGCCTATCAGGGCTACAAGATCCCGCCCTATTACGACAGCCTCATCGGCAAGCTGATCGTGCATGGCCGGACACGCGTCGAATGCATGATGCGCCTGCGCCGTGCGCTCGATGAATTTGTCGTTGACGGAATCAAGACGACGCTGCCACTGTTCCAGGATCTCGTTTCTAACCAGGATATCGCCAATGGCGATTATGATATCCATTGGCTGGAAAAGTATCTCGCCAACAGCAAGCCGGCAGCGTAGGACAGGAATGGCAGGAGCGCGCAGGAAGTCACCAGGTATTACCCCGGAAATCCTCCTGCGCGCCTATTCGATCGGCCTCTTTCCCATGGCCGAATCCGCCGACGACCCGGAAATTTTCTGGGTCGAACCCGATGTCCGCGGTGTCCTTCCGCTGGGCGATCGTTTTCACGTTTCCAAAAGCCTTCGAAAGACGATCAAGCAGAGGCCCTTCGACATCCGCTTCAACAGCGATTTCGATGCCGTGATCACCGCTTGCGCGCAGGAAACATCCGACCGCCCAAGTACCTGGATCAACGAGACCATCAGGACACTCTATTCCGCCCTGCACCGCATGGGCCACGCCCATTCCGTCGAAGCCTGGGATGGTGATGAATTGGTCGGCGGGCTCTACGGCGTGTCGCTTGGCTCCGCCTTCTTCGGGGAAAGCATGTTCTCGCGGCGCACCGATGCTTCGAAAATCTGTCTCGTGCATCTAGTCGAGCATTTGCGCCAGAAACATTTCACCCTGCTCGACACGCAATTCACGACTGAGCATCTGAAGACATTCGGTGCCATTGACGTGCCTAAGGCGGACTATGCGCTACTGCTCGCCGCCGCAATGGAATCGCCGCATCTCGCGTTCTAGGGAACGATTATTCCGTCAGAAAAAGCTTATTTCGCGCCGGCGCTGTCCGGAGGCGGGACGTCGGAGTTCTGCTTGCAGTCTTTTAACCAGACGTCATAGATCGGATGCTCGACGGCGTTGAGGCCGGGGCTGTCGGCAAACATCCAGCCGGTGAAGATGCGGCGGATCTTGCGGTCGAGCGTGATCTCGTCGACTTCGACGAAACCATCGATCTTCTGGGCTTCCGACTGATCGCGCGAATAACAGGCCTTCGGCGTCACCTGCAGGGCGCCGAACTGGACCGTTTCGTTGACATAGACGTCGAAAGTGGTGATACGGCCGGTGATCTTGTCGAGGCCGGAGAAGACGGCGACCGGATTGTCGATGCGGGCAGCCTGTGCCTGATTGGAAAGAAGCCCGGCGGAAAGCGCCAATAGCGATACAGCTCCCGCAGCCGGCAGGACCGTGTTTCGCAGGGAAAGCTTCATATCTACCCGTCTCCAGCACATATCAGGTTCATGGCCGCAGCGATTGCGGCCAACCTGCGGGTAAAGGTCAATTGTGGCCAAAGCGCGGGGCAGAACCCGCCATCAGATGCTTGACGCTCAGTTGCCCGGCGTCCAGGCGTCGTAGTCACCGGTCACGCGCGGACGTTCGCCGGCAACCGAGAGCGAGCCCGGCGGACGGTAAGCCTGCGGCGAA
Source organism: Rhizobium sp. 01T444 (assembly GCF_056398305.1). Lineage (NCBI taxonomy): Bacteria > Pseudomonadati > Pseudomonadota > Alphaproteobacteria > Hyphomicrobiales > Rhizobiaceae > Rhizobium > Rhizobium sp. 01T444. The sequence goes on along the minus strand of NZ_JBFTPD010000009.1, from coordinate 3,893 downwards.
CCGGTCGGGTTGGCGCGGTGCGGCTTCTGCCATTCCTTAGCGACGTAGGTTTCCTTGGACGGAGGAACATCGGTGCGGTGATGCATCCAGCCGTGCCAGCCCGGAGGAATGGCGGAAGCTTCGGCGTAACCCTTGTAAATCACCCAGCGCTTCGGCAGGCCGTAGGAGGAAAGACCGCCTTCGTAATAGACATTGCCCAACTCGTCTTCACCAACGCGCTTGAAGCCGCGAAGGGCGAAGAGCGTGCCGAAAGTGTAATTGTTCCACCAGGTGAAGGTGTGCAACAGGAACTTGATCATGTCTTTTCCTCGTGGCCGCAGGACGCGGACGAAAGCAGATAGGCTTTTTCGCTTATGCCGCCGCCAAGCCGAATTGTCCAGTGATTCCCGCCGAAACTACGGTCATTTCAGAGCCATCTTGAAACCGAGATGCGATGGCTTGAAGCCCAGTCTTTCGTAGAAACGATGGGCATCCTTGCGTACCGCATTCGATGTCAGTTGGACGAGCCGTACGCCGCGACCTTTCGCCTCGGCAATGGCAAATTCGATCATCCGCGCACCGATGCCCTGCCCGGGCATATCGGAGCGCGTCTGCACCGCCTCAATGATCATGGCGGATGAGCCGCGTGCATTGAGCGAGGTGGTGATCATCGTCTGAAAGGTGCCGACGACGTCAGCGTCCCGTTCGGCAACATACAGCGTCTGGTTGGGAGACGCAGCGATCCCCGCAAAGGCGCGGGCGTACTCCGGATAGGCCTCCGGATCACTCGTATCCCCATGGCCGCCGAGCTGATCGGCAGCAAACATGGCAATCAACGCCGGCAGATCGGCTTCACGTGCTTCGCGGATGATAATGTCGCCGGATGCCATATCAGTGGAGCTCGAGCGCTTTCTCGAAAACCAGCGTCGGAACGCCGGACTGGCCGGGGCCACTGTTCTCATTGCGTCCGGCTTCGACGAAACCGAGCCGGGTGTAGAAATAGATGGCTTCGTGGTTCTGAACCTCGACTTCCAGCCGCATGATTTCCGCATCCGGAAAACAGGTCTCAAGCTCCGCGAAGATATCGCGGCCGATGCCCTGGCGCTGCAGATCCGGCTTTACATAGAGGAGATGCAGCATGACAGTCTTCGTCATCTCGGATGACATGGCCGCATAGCCCATGCCGCCAATATTCCGACCGTCATCGGCAACGAGGAATTCGGCATTCTTCTTCGTCAGCCGCGCCTTCAGCGCAGCCGGCGAAAAGAGATGAGCGATCAGTTCTTTGACCTTCGCAACGCCATGGCTTGCATCATAGGCCGCATGGAAACTCTCGACCAGCAGGGCGCGGACATTCTCCAGATCGCGCTCGCCAGCCGTTCGGACGAAATAAACCAAGACCTTCTCCTCACGGTATCGGTCTTCCGAACACCGCTCCACGCTGTTTGGCCGAGGCCGTTGGCTTATTCTTCCTCGATGCTGAGCTTGGCCTTGACGAGGGCCTGAACAGCCTGCGGATTGGCTTTGCCGCCGGTCGCCTTCATGACCTGACCGACAAACCAGCCGGCAAGCGTCGGCTTTGCCTTGACCTTGGCGACCTGGTCCGGATTGGCGGCGATGATCTCATCGACAGCCTTCTCGATCGCGCCGGTATCCGTCACCTGCTTCAGGCCGCGGCTTTCGACGATCTCGGCGGGATCGCCGCCTTCGTTGAGGATGATCTCGAAAACATCCTTGGCGATCTTGCCGGAGATGGTCTCGGCCTTGATGAGGTCGATGATGGCGCCGAGCTGAGCCGGGGAAACCGGCGTTTCCTCGATATCCTTGCCGGTGCGGTTGAGCGCGCCGAGCAGATCGTTGATGACCCAATTGGCGGCGGCCTTGCCGTCACGACCTTCGGCAACGGCTTCGAAATAATCGGCGATCGCCTTTTCCGAGACGAGCACGGAGGCATCGTAGATAGAGAGACCGAGCTCGCGGACGAAACGCTCTTTCTTGTCGTCGGGCAGTTCCGGCAGATACCGAGCAAGATCACGGACAAAGGCGTCGTCGAATTCGAGCGGCAGCAGATCCGGATCGGGGAAATAGCGATAGTCATGCGCATCTTCCTTGGTGCGCATGGACCGCGTCTCGCCCTTGTTCGGGTCGAAGAGACGGGTTTCCTGATCGATGGTGCCGCCATCCTCCAGGATACCGATCTGGCGGCGGGCTTCGTATTCGATCGCCTGGCCGATGAAGCGGATGGAGTTGACGTTCTTGATTTCGCAACGCGTGCCGAAGGGCTCGCCCGGTCGGCGCACGGAGACGTTGACGTCGGCGCGCATGGAGCCTTCGTCCATGTTGCCGTCGCAGGTGCCGAGGTAGCGCACGATGGAGCGCAGCTTCGTCATATAGGCCTTGGCCTCGTCAGAGGTGCGCATATCCGGCTTGGAGACGATTTCCATCAGCGCAACGCCGGAACGGTTCAGGTCCACATAGGACATGGTCGGATGCTGGTCGTGCATCGACTTGCCGGCGTCCTGTTCCAGGTGCAGGCGTTCGATGCCGATCTCGATGTCCTCAAACTGGCCCTGGCGATCCGGGCCGAGCGAGATGACGATCTTGCCTTCGCCGACGATCGGGTCCTTGTACTGCGAGATCTGATAGCCCTGCGGCAGGTCCGGATAGAAATAGTTCTTGCGGTCGAAGACCGAACGCTTGTTGATCTCGGCCTTCAGGCCGAGACCAGTGCGCACCGCCTGCTTGACGCATTCCTCGTTGATGACGGGCAGCATGCCGGGCATGGCCGCATCGACGAGCGAGACGTTCGAATTCTGCGGCTTGCCGAACTCCGTCGAAGCGCCGGAGAAAAGCTTGGAATTGGAAAGCACCTGGGCATGGACTTCCAAGCCGATGATGACTTCCCAATCGCCGGTGGCGCCGGGGATATAACGTTTCGGATCAGGCGTGCGAACGTCGACAATGGTCATGAGATGCTCTTCGAAGGCTGTTCTTTTCAACAGGTGAGGTAAAGGAAATGGCCTGCCGGTGCAAGGCTTTCGGCAGCCTAGAAACCCGGGCCGTAGCCTTCCGGCTCCTGCGGGCCGAGATGCTTGCTGAGACCGACTGATGGCACGTCGCGGTCGAGCTTCGGATTATAAGCGACCGAAAGCCAGTGGATCGTGTAGCCGTGCTTCTGGAAGAAGGAGATCGCCTCCGTATTTCCAGAATGGGTCTGCATCGCCGCCTCCTCGAAGCCCTGCTCGAAAATATCAGACTCGATATGCTCCAGAAGCGCGGTGCCGAGGCCCTGACGATTGAAGCTCGGATCGATCCAGAAGTCAGAGATGGTCTCGTCCAGTCCTTCGCGCGCGGCCCAGCCGGCAACCTGCCCGTTCTGTTCGACGACAGTGATGGTGAGCCAGTTATTATCCACGAACGTTCGGAAGGCGGTGCGGGCTCCATCCGTCATGGCGTCCGATTCGCCGATCAATGCCATCGCTCTTTGCCAGGCTCGCAAGCCGATTTCGCTCAAGAGCGCCGTGTCGCCTTCGCGGGCATTGCGAATGTGGATCAATGGCACCTCCGCGTTACTACAGAGTAGTAGACCATTGAGTCGGGCAATTTTCCAGTCCCTGCAATGAGATGAAGAAGCGAAAGCAATATTATCGGCGGCTTTTTTGTTCCGCTGCGGCTGATTGACCGGATTGTGGTTGCTGATAAAAAGCCCGTCAGAGGTGTTTTATGTCTAACCTGCCTGAGACCCGGTAAAGGCCCTGCCCGCAAGCACAGCCTCGCGCGCATGGGCCCTAAAAACGAAGCCGCGGCGTATCGGCTAAACCCGAACGCCAGATCGTTTTCGTGCGCCTTCCTGAAGGCGCGTTTCCGGATCAACAGCAATGGACATCTCGCGCGCAGAACAGCGCATCCTGCAC